>CAJXVG010000301.1 GCA_913061495.1 uncultured Winogradskyella sp. | reverse complement strand
GTATTAAAAAACGTCTAATATTGAAGAAAAAATAGTAATCCTCTTGTTTAGGGTTTATCACAAAATACAGAAACGGAATCATTAACAAAACATATGCTAAGCTATAGATTATAACAGAAAATTTAATAATGCTTTTATCCATGAAAAATAAATATAAAATCCCCAATGAAACCCCTGCATTTAATAAAAATCTAAGACTTGTAAAAAACACTAATTTTGAGATTTCTCGTCTAGGATTATCTATGTAGAGATAATCATTTTCAAAAAACCTTAGATAAGGATCATAAAACAAATTGTTTTCAAAAGCTCTAATAGCTACTAAAACCAAAAAAAGCAATACAATTAATATATACCGAGTTAATTTAGGCATTCTGTTCAATGTTTTTAGAAAAACGGTTTACCCAAAACATCCACAATAAAAAAACGGTTCCGTAGATGAGTAAAGGAAAGATTACGGTATGCAACATTTCTTTTCGCCAAGGATAATGGTACAAACCTATAGACAAAACAACAATACGTATAAGGTTAAAAGCGTAAATTACAATACTGCCAGCAAAACAATAGAAAAAAGTTTGTTTGAATTGACCCGCAAAAGCCACTATAAACGACAAGAATAAAATTATTATGCTTATGGCATTACAGCCTTCTATCACTCTGGCTACATACTTTCCTTCAATAATAACCTTTATTGATGGTTCTTCTGGGTGCGGTAAAACTGAGGCTTCATAGCCAATACCATTAAGCAACACATTGGTTTGTTTGGCTACTAAATGTGTCGCAAAATCAGGGTAGTTTTTTGAACCATCGGATAAATTTAAATACAGATTATAAGCCAAAGTCAATACTCCATAGAATATCAAAAAAATGACTATAAATCTAATGACCAATCGATATTGCTTGAGTAGATTTTTGATGATTTAAATATAAGCTATTTAACCAAAATAACCCTTAAATAATTTTAAGGGTCATTTTTTTAAAGTTCATCAACAGTTTATTTTATGTAAGTGTTCTTTTTAAGTGCTTCTTTCTCATAAAGATATAAACAATTGGAGGTACTATTGGAATAAATATAGATAGCAATATCCAAATTGTACTTTCAAATTTATTCTCATTATATTTTAGCTCATTGTATATAACGTAGAGTGCCAATACTAAATAAGTTATGAAGAAAATAGCAAATATTACATTACTTGTTGTTTCATTAAGTATAATGTCCATAATTAAATTGTTTTTTAGCATTCAAAATCAGTTACACAAACACAATAAAAATCTCCCCATAAACAGCCACAATCAGTTTCACCCATAGAAGATGGTTCTCCCTCACAATATTCAGTGATTTTCTCTTCAGGTGAAGAACACAGACTTCTTCGGTGTTTTATACACCATAAATTCATGGTTTGAAATTGAGGTTGAATCGGTCCTGGATTATACCCTTTAAGAGGATTTTCAATATCATAAAACACTGTGGCAAATGCCATAGTGATTGGTTTTCCTACCTCATCAGTTTCATCTTCTACCTCTACATAGACATCAGTTGCCATAGTCTTGGTATTTACTACAGTAATATTTTTTTGAACTTTATCTACCGTAACTTCAAATGTATCACTCCCAATTTCTAGATTGACTATTTTTTGATTGGCATTGTTATTTAATGAAGCTATGATAGTGTCAGATGAGCTAGTAATCAAGTGATATTTACTTTTAGTATAAGCCACCTCTTCAATTCGATTAGCATATAACATTTGTTCCAAAACTGAACTAGGCTGAAATGTTGATTTTTGGGAATAGCTTTCTTGAATTCTGTGTGATTGATTTTCTTCAGCTAATTCAATTTCATTCGGATTGCAGGAAAAGCATAAAATTGTAATAATTGATAAAAGTAAATAATTGTTTAATTTCGAATTTGATAAATCGCATAGGTAATTTGAAATTTTAATTAATAATTCGATTATTGCTTTAAAATGAAAGCATTAAATTATAACTGTCTCTTATACACATCTGACGCTGCCGAC
>CAJXVG010000300.1 GCA_913061495.1 uncultured Winogradskyella sp. | reverse complement strand
ATCTACACGTAAGGAGTCGTCGGCAGCGTCAGATGTGTATAAGAGACAGGTGTATAAGTTTTCCATTAGCAATGTAACTTCTATCTTCTATGATTTCGGATTTCTCAAAATCGAAAACTTCAGTGTCATTGTTTTCTTTTTTGGCTTTTGAATCCCAGTAGAAAGGTCTATTGTATTTATATAATTTCTCGAAAACAAAAGATAATTCTCCTTTTAACAAGTAATATTCTGTCAATTTTTGTGCTGTTTCTCCAAAATGACGAGTAATTATTTTTTCCAATTTATGCTCTTGAAAATAAAAATTCACATATCCACCTTCGGTAGTTTCCCAAATGTCAATTTGTTTTATTTCTGTCCAATTTTCTATTGAATTTATCTGCTTGAAATTCTCTCGAATTGGTATTAATTTTTGAGTCAGGTATTCATTAATTGGTTTATCAATTTCATTTTCGGAAATTTTGATTTCCTCCACATCTTTTGCTTTGCCATTTTCATTTTGGCAATTTCCAATCCCGAATATCAGGAATGCGAATATTAGCAATAGTATGTTTCTCAAGTATTTCATCAATTTTGGTTCAGCTGACGCACAACGTGTTTGTATATGACAAGTAGCGTTAAATTATGAGTTAATTTTCAGTCTTGCAACAAGCCAAAGCTTTTGTATTTTGTTTTTATTTTTATTTTCAAAAAGCCAAATCAAAAGATTTGGCGATTTACCAAATATACCAAATTTTCCTGTTTATAAAAGACGCAGCTATTTGTTATATACGGTGTTAGGCATAGTGCTTTCCATCATTTTTCTCGATATATCTATGTGTTCGATATATGGAACCATATAATTAATTCCAACAGATGAACCTGGTAAGGGAAAATTCATTTTAGTCATAACAGACAAATATTTTTTAATATTTGTTTGATTATTGTTCTTAAAATCTGACCAAAATCTCATAGTAAAACCAGCTATTAAATCTGCCACTTGAATTGTAATATCAGTTTTAGAATCAACAAACCTTAAATCTATATTTTCATTAAGATTGAATGTTCCTTTAAGTGCTATTTTTGTTTTTTCAATAATTGAGTCTGCATCAACTTCTTTCATTAAATCAAGAGCTTTTTGAAAAATCACATCAAATTGTTTTTGCTCATCGTGTATAATTGAAAAAGCAGTTTGATTTGTATATTTATCTATATAGCCTTGAGCTCTACCAATCAAATTTGTGAAAGCATTGTAATTGGGTAACAGATGAATTAGTCTATTATTTGGGTTCTCATCTGGAATTGGAAAAAACATTTTAAGAGCATTTTCTGCATCATTTTCTTTTTGTTTAAAATAGTCTTTCTTTGTCGATTCAACATTACTCTTTAAAGCGTTTTCGTTGATACTTTCAAAGTGATTAATTAAAATTTCATAAAATTTTTCTAATGATTCATTAGTATTTAATTTAACAGCTTGAAAAAAACTATCATATATATTTTGATTTAAAAATTGACCAAGTTCAGATGCTGCAATTCTTTTTTTCTCAATATTCGAATCTGTAAATTCTAAAGAATAGTATGGAACAATAAAATATTCTATTAATTGTGTATGAATGTAATAAAGTTTATCCATTAATTCTGAAAAAACCAATATTTTCTTATCGGCAATGTAATCAGTTAATTCTTTAAGAAACTTTGATTTGTTTTTATAAATATTTTTTGACTTTAACTCATCTCCTTGAATGTGATGTTCATTCTTAAGTTTTTCTACGAATTTTTCGAGTTCAATTTTAGTATCATCATCCAAAAATAAACCTGAAAGCACGTAAAATGGTTGTTCCTTAAAATTGAAGTTACCATCGTTACTTAAAGTTTCCCCAGTATTTCCACTTTCGTCAATATATAATTTCATTTACAATTTTTTTTGCATTATGCCTAACGGTTACGTATAAGAATAGTGCGGTTTTGTGTCCGAGGATTTTCCGCAGGAAAATCGGAGTGACCAAATACGCACTAACCTTTGATTAAGCATTAAATTTAGCATTATTTTTATACAATGT
>CAJXVG010000299.1 GCA_913061495.1 uncultured Winogradskyella sp. | reverse complement strand
ATGGTAATTATATTCTAATCGTTAAAAATATAAATATAAATTGGTTTAACATTGAGGAAACTCTCATTACCCAATTATCTTTTATTTAAAACACTATAGGCATGTCGCTATCGTTGTTTGTTTTATATTTCTTATTGATATAGTAATGCTATTGTTGTATTATATACCTACTTATAATGTTTCTATTTTTTTCCTTCTTTTAAAGTATAATTCGGTGTAAATCTTATCAATTTGCTGAATATAGTAGCTTCCATTTAAAAAGACAATATTTTGACTTTCATCTCTATATTGGTTTCCTTTTTTAGCTGCATATACTTGATTATTTTGAAGTTTTAAATATTGTTTTTTCACTTCAATTAAACCCCATCTTTCAGCTGCTTGTTTTAGCCTGACCGCTTTATTAATTGTGATTCCGAAAAATTCCTTGATACTTAACACAGATACTTCTGCATATTTTTTTGTATCACAGGAAAACGTAATAGTCTCATCGGCGCTCCTACTTTTTAGCACGTTGCTACTACGTTTAAAATGTTTCCTGCAATATGTTTTGTATGGTTGTGTGTATATAATTGCACCTAATGTTGCCCTAATATGTGTTACATCCTTATACGTAAAAGGATATGCTCTACGTGATACCCAATTGTATTTTTGCCTTATTTTTTCTAAAGACATCAATCTATAGAACTGATAATCTTCATCGTAATGTAACCACTCTAACTTTTCAAGCCTACTGAAATTAGACTTTACCGTTTTGGTTGTTTTACATAGCGTTAAACTTGCACAATCAATGTTGTAATTATCCCAATGAATCTTTCCTGAAGGGTAGCTTAATTTTAAATAAACATACAACCTAAAAGGGTTTTCTGAATTATTTTGCACTACCCAATTACACATTTGTAATGGAATATTAACTTTTGAAATATTTACTATTTTTTTTTACTCGGATTGTAATTAGCATCTATTACTTCGTGCATATCAGATAACTTATAAAATACTTTATTTTTTATTTTTAAGTATGGCAGGATACCTTCATTACGCCATGTACTTGCAGTTTTAGTAGTAATCTTAAATAATTGCAATATATCTGCATTATCTAAAATTGTATATTCTGGTGACTGTATATTATTAATTTTTTGTTGTTTAATTAAATACTCTAAACGTTCATTTATCTTTTTAAGACTGTCGTTTATTGGGTGTTTGAATTCTGCCATAATTAGTTGTTTTTAGAGTTAATACTAATTAATGCCTGGTCTAATTCGGTACGTTTATACCTGATAAGGTTTCCTAATCTGTAAGGTTTTAGAATACCTTTTTTATTCCAATCTGATAAGGTTACTAATGAAACTTTTAAAATTTTGGCAGCTTCTTTTCTGGTGATATATTCAGCTGGTTTTACAGGTTGAAAATGCTCTACTAAAGCTTTTAATTCTATTCTGACATCGTTTAGGATGTTCTCTTTTAATTCGTTTGGCGAGATACCAAATACATGTGTTACTTTACTTTGTTCCATCGTTATGGGTTTTATTGTTTGATGGGATAAAATTAAATAAGATGTACTTTGATAAGCGTACCAGAAGGTACTCGAACGGTATTAGCTTACTATATTTTTGTGAGGTATATTAAAACCGTTTTGCTCAAACTTCCTCATTGGTTCTTGACCTTTTTCTGAATCCGTATTAAGATATTTAGATAATGTACTTTCTGTAGTATCAATATCAAAAGTTTGTTTAACCAGTTTTGCAAATTGAGTATAGTTAATATCTCCGTTTTGTCTTAATGGTGCTTCTATGTATCCTAAATCAGTTAAAGAAGAAATAATAAATCCTAGATGAGATGGTTTTCCTAGCCATTTTAATTTTGATTTCGGCTCTAAAATTCCCTGCTTTATTGGTTGGTTCTTCACATTTTGTTTCACTGATTTTGTTTCAATAAACTCTACGATTTTTTTCACCTCTAACATACTGGCGTAACAATAGAAATCGATTTGTATACATAGCAGTTTATGTTGTTCTTGATGCGTTGTATAATGCCTGTCTCTTATACACATCTCCGAGCCCACGAGACCGAGGCTGATCTC
>CAJXVG010000298.1 GCA_913061495.1 uncultured Winogradskyella sp. | reverse complement strand
TTCGCTTATCATTGGATATAAACCATTGAAACGGATTTATATCCTTGTCGTTATGTGCAACTTAAGACATACTGACAATCATAATTTTTCTAGTTTAGCAAAACCTACTGTCTTTCTATAATTATCGGGAGAAACACCTACTTTCTTCTTGAAAAACCTACTAAAATAAAATTCATCGTCATACCCAAGATTAGCTGCGATTTGTTTCAAAGGTTTTGAGGTTAAATATAGTTCGCGTTTAGCCTCTATAATAATTCTATTAGAAATTAACGAACTAGGTGTTTGCTGTAAATATTTTTTCACAATTCCAGCCAATGTTTTAGTGCTAACACATAAAACATCTGCATAATCTTTCGGAGAGTGTAACTCAGAATAATTCTTCTCAATAGAATCTACTAAATTTTGCAATATTTCAGATTGATCATCAGAAAATTTTGGCACTATATCTTTATTGGATTGTTTTTTTTGTCTCACAGCTTCTATTAAAAACACCTTTAAAAAAGCCACAAGAACCTCATGCTGAGCAATAGAATCTCTATCCATTTCTTTTGAAATTTGATCTATAAGGTTAAAAAACAACGCTTTTTCAGAAATTTTAAAATGTGGTAATCCATGAAAGTTGTTAAAAAGAATGCCCTCTGTTTCAATTTCATTTTGATGTCGATATGTGCAAAAAAAGTCAGGGTGAAAATTTAATAACCAGCCTGAACAAGACTCTTCAGAAGAAATCATAAATGGTTGATAAGGTGACAAGCAAATCATTTGGTTGCCTTGTAATTCATAATTAGAAACATCAACATTTAACTTGTAATTGTTTCCTTTTAGTAAAATAATAGAATAATAATTTTTTCGCTGTAAATGGTCAAATTGATTAAGATTTTCAAACCTTTCTAGTCTAAATGCCAGTTCACCATTTTGCTTATCAATAATAATTTGAGCCATAAGAGTCTATTTCTTCTTTAATGTTACGTATTAAAAAGAAAGGAGTGTTTGTTACACACCTTTCTAAAGATAACAATTATTTCGAAGCTATGATGTCTATTTTTTGAATTGCTGATGCTTCAAAACCATCTAAAAGAACAGGCGCATTTTCCATAAGTGCTGCTGCAACTTTCCCTGTTAAATGTGTATCTCTACCAGAATCATCTGCAAAAGTATCAAAGATTGCATATGTAGTAGCATCTATTTTTATAGCATACCAAGATAAAGTTTTTGGCTCGTCACCAACTAATTGTGTGCCGACATTAAGGAAGTTTTCAACATCTGTTGTCTTTGCTTCTTTAGATTTCATAATAACAAGCAAACCCTTGTTTTGCAATCCGGATTTATGGTTAGATGCTAATACATCTACTGCTTGAATATCTGTGCTAGGATCAAAGTTCTCTAATAAATCACCTGCATTTGCTAATAATGCCTTCGCAACTTCGCCTGTTAAATGTGCTTGTCTTCCTTCTTCTACTTCAAAAGTATCATAAATACCAAAAGTATTATTATCTATTTGAAAGGCAAACCAAGATACTGTTTGAGGTTCTTGATTTACTAATGCTAATCCACCAAGTAAGAAGTTTTTGACGTCTTGTTCTTTTCCTGTTTTTGCTTTCATAATTACTAATAATCCGATAGTTTCTTTTTTTGTACTGTTCATAATGTTTGTGTTTTTAGATTTTGAAAATGTTTGAATTGTAAATCCTAGTAGAAAAACTAGGAATGCTAATTTTAATGGAACTTTAGTTTTCATCGTTTCTTGTTTATTTGTTACAGTGCAAATTTGAGACGAAACAAAAGACTATGGAATGGATGTTTATTACTAACGCATGGACAATTTTCAAAAAAAGCAATACTATTGAATCCAGTATGCACATAACAACGTATATAAAAAATACGCCAGCTTTCGTTATATTTGAGTTCTCGCCACTTTATAACAAAACGTTGCAACTGAAAACTACGTCTGCTAAAAAAGGCGTACTTTTCATATACAAAACCGATAAGCGTAACTCGTTTTTCCGTTCTTGCAGACTCGTGCCATTTTCACTTTCTGTATGTTCCTTTAAAGGCTAAGAACGCACCCAAAAACTTTTTGCTGCCAGTG
>CAJXVG010000297.1 GCA_913061495.1 uncultured Winogradskyella sp. | reverse complement strand
TCTCTGATTTTAGCAGTAAACGGAATCGAAACGGAAATATGCTGGAATTTGGAACCTGAATGTTATTTCTTTGAACTAAAACAAAGCAGAAAAGAAATTGAACTGAATATTTCAAAAAGTGGAGGAATAACAGAAAACCGAAATCTTATTTATAAACTGACTGGAGATTTTGAGTCTGTGATTTTACCAATGTATCGGAGTTTGAAAAAGTTCAATACGTTGGAATTTGACAAAGCGGATTGGAAAAAAATTGACCAATCAAAACTGAATAAATTAACCGAATTAGTAGCGGAAAGAAAAAAAACTACTTACAACATTGTATAAAAATAATGCGTAGTTTAGTGCTTAAACAAAGAACAGTGCAATTTTGCTACATCTGATTTTCCTGCGGAAAATCCTCGCACGCAAAACCGCACTATTCTTATACGTAACCGTTGGCTTTAATTTAAAAACTATGAATATGAAATTATCATTATTATTTGTCTTTTGCTCAATTTACATTTCTGGAATTAGCCAAGAAATCAAATTAATTGAAGAAATAGCTTATATAGACGACACTGAATACATCAAAATAGAAAAACCAAATAGAAAAAAATATATTATAAGTAATAGCGTTACAAACGAAGAAATTTTAAAAATAGAACTGTTTAAATCATATAATACTATTGATAAGCGAACTCATAAACTGCCTCGAATACTTTTTATAAGAATTAATGAAACTATGGAATTCGAAAGTGATATTCAAAGTGATATAGAACTTGTTAGATTTTTATATAAAAATGAAATAGTTTTTTTAGATGGAAAACCAAATGAAAAAAAAGTATTTGATTATTTGGAATACCTAAAAAATTGGCGAAAAGAAAATCATAAGAAAAACTAAAGCCAACACCGTATATAAGCTATGGCTTGGTCAGTCCTCACTTGGAAAATCCTGCGGATTTTCCAAAGCCAGTTTATATCCGGAAAGGTCTGTGCCGAGACACGCCACAGCTCATATACAAAAATGTTGCCAACAATGCGTGAGCAAGTTTGCGAATTTGAAAAAAGCCTAGTTTATTTTTCGATTTTTTTAGAATTTTAAGAAAGTAAAAACGAAAAAATGTGTGGTGGAATTCTGAAAATCACGCTGAATTCTCACTCAAATACGGAATGAAAAGCAACGTCGGAATTGTTCACTCAAAATCTGACCGAATTGCTGTGCGGAATTTGACTAAATTAATAGAAATGCGGAAAGCGGAACGGAACGCAAAAATTACATCTGACTTCCACTCTGCTGGAAAAATAATAAATCGGATTTTTAGCAAGTTTGCGGAATTGAAAACCAGACAAACTAACTCAAAATCTGAAAAAAATAAAAACCTGAATTAAAAACAAAAAAAGCACAGTTGGCAACAACGTGTATAAAAAATTGCTTAGTTTAGTGCTCAACCAAAGGCAGTTGCAGTTTTGTTACGTCTGATTTTCCTGCGGAAAATCCTCGCACACAAAAAACGCAACTTTCCATACACAAGCACGTTACCTAAAATAGCTCGGAATGAAAAGCAGAGCGGATAATTAATAAATCTGACTGATTGAAAAATTAAGGCGAGACAAAATAATTATTTTTCTAAAGAATCAACTGACTTGAAAAGTGAACAATGGAAGTGAATAGCAACGTGCTGAATTAAAAGCACAACGCGGAATAAAAAGCTAAAAGATTCTCGGTTGAAATTAATTAAAAGCGATTTTAAAATTTAAGCGGAATTTTTAGCTCAATAAAAATTTGAGAAAGACGAAGAAATTGGTTTAAAACTAAGCTTATAGAAATAAATTAGGAATTAGCTGAATAAAAACGTCGGACGGAAAAGCGGAGCGTGCCAAGCAGAGCGTGTCGCTACTTTAGGTAACAACGGCTATAATTCATTGCGGCGGAATTTTCTACCGAAAATTCCATCCTTTTTTCTATCTTTGAGCTACAACGGAATAAATTCTGCGTATTTTTCCGCAACGAAATCATAGCCAGGGCCGTTGGCAATAATGAAAAACAGACTCAAAACCTATGAACGAAAAAGAAATAATTGATAACTCATTTGAAGAATTTGAAATTAATAAAAGAAGAAG
>CAJXVG010000296.1 GCA_913061495.1 uncultured Winogradskyella sp. | reverse complement strand
GATCTACACGTAAGGAGTCGTCGGCAGCGTCAGATGTGTATAAGAGACAGCTCAATACCAGTTTGTTAGTGATTATCAAAAACTACAGACTGCATTAAGAGGTCCTCCTAAAACGGTTTAATAATTCGAGACTTTTATTAGTCAAATTCTTTTTTTTAATTATTAAATCTTTTATTCATGAATCGTATTATAACTACGTTAATGTGCTTAATAGGCATTAACTTATATGCACAACAAACTGTCAGTGGTAAGGTCACTAATAAAACTACACACCAGCCACTTAATTTTGTATCACTCTATTTTCCTGAATTGGAAACAGGAACTTCAACTAATGAAAACGGTAAGTTTTCAATAGAATTAGGTAATGGAAACTACAAACTAATTGTTTCAACAATTGGTTACGAAACAAAATCCTTACTTGTTTCAATTCCGCTTAAGGAGAAATTAAACATAGTGCTTTCAGAATCTGCAATAGAAATGGAAGAAGTAATAGTGTCAACTCCCTTCCATAAATTACAAAGTGAAAATGTAATGAAAGTTGAAAGAAAAAATCTATCTGAACTCAAAGCTACTGGTGCTGTAAGTTTAGCTGAGGGCATCACTAATATTGCTGGTGTAGAAAGTATTAGTACTGGTAACAGTATTGGCAAACCTGTAATAAGAGGGTTAAGTTCAAACAGAGTTTTGGTTTACACACAAGGAGTACGATTAGAAAATCAACAATTTGGAGATGAACATGGCCTTGGAGTGAATGCAGCCGGAATTGAGAGTGTAGAAGTGATAAAAGGACCCGCTTCCCTACTCTACGGAAGCGATGCGTTAGGTGGTGTTTTATATTTGAATCCTGAGCGATTTGCAAATATGGATGAGTCTGCTGCAGATGTCTCATTAAATTATTTCACTAACACTAAAGGCTACGAAACCAATGCTGGCTATAAAGCGTCTAAAAATGGTTTTAAACTCTTATTTCGTGGAAGTTTAGCTGAACATTCAGATTATGAAACCGATCTTTATCGTGTAACCAACACACGTTATAGAGAACAAGATTTTAAAGCAGGTATTGGATATCAGGTTTCAAAATTTAAGACTGAATTTCGATATAATTTGAATAATTCAAAATTAGGATTACCGGAAGGAATAGGTGTGCAATCTACAGACAGAGCACCTTTATTGCCATACCAAAATATTGATAACCACGTACTTAGTTCTAAATCAACTTTATTTTTTGAAGATTCTAGCCTCGACGTTACCTTAGGATATATTTACAACAACCGAAAGGAATTTGAGGAACACCACCATCATGAAAGTGAAGATGAACATGACGGTGAAGACGATCATGAAGATGAGCATACTGAGGAAGAAAGCTTAGAGCCTGCACTTCATATGAAACTCAAAACATTTAATTTCAATATAAAGTACAATTTACCGAGATTTGGGCGTTTTGAAACTATTGTAGGTCTACAAGGCATTAGTAAAACCAATACCAATTATGGAGAGGAAATTTTAATTCCAAATGCCACTACCACTGATATTGGAGTCTTGGCAACCTCACATATCCATTTTGAAAAGGTTGATGTACAATTAGGTGCACGTTACGACAACAGACAAATAGATATAAATAATAATAAGACTAGGAATTTTAACGCATTTAATGGAGCACTTGGTTTTAAAACAAACCTTTTTGATAAACTGACCGCAAGACTGAATTTAGCTTCTGGCTTTAGAGCACCCAATTTGGCCGAATTAGGTTCTGATGGAACACACGAAGGAACTAATCGTTATGAGATTGGTAATTTAGACTTAGAAAATGAACAGAATTTTCAGGCAGATTTAGCTCTTGAATTTAAAAATCAACATTTTGAATTATTCGCAAATGCATTTTACAATAAGGTTAATAACTACATATTTATTTCACCAAATGGCGAATTTATAGATGATGACCCTGTTTTTTTATACCAACAAGAAAATGCAAATCTCTATGGCGGAGAGTTTGGGTTGCATTTACACCCTCACCCTTTAGATTGGTTGCATTTTGAAAGCAGTTTTGAAATCGTTACAGGTCAACAAGAAAGTGACGATTATTTGCCGTTGATTCCCGCCAACTCCCTGACAAATACCTGTCTCTTATACACAT
>CAJXVG010000295.1 GCA_913061495.1 uncultured Winogradskyella sp. | reverse complement strand
GAAGATGTGTATAAGAGACAGCTTTATATGGTTGATTTATTAAACTGAATTTGAAAGAAGATGCTTTCAGTTTTTTTTAATATTATCTATGCTCTTCTACATAACTTGTATATTTTTTTGCTAAATCTATTTTATCTTTTTCTGAAAAAACTTTACCGGATAGTTGAAAAAAAGCATGCTCTTCGTCCTCTAAATGGTGTTCTACCTTTTCTTTTAATTTTTTTGCGATTTTTAACCATGAAGAGGCGTCTTGCTCTGTATCTTCAAGTTGCTCTACTAACTCGTCAATTTCATGATGCTCTGCTATACCATGTCTGGCATGTTCTTGCATCATATCATTAGAAATTAATGGTTTGTAAAAATGACGTTCTTCTGCATTTGCGTGTACGTGTAACTCCGCTTTTAACTTTTTGAAAATGCTATAACGCGTTTTAGTATCGCCTGAAGTTTTAACTAATTTATCTAACAAATCTCTTTGTATATCATGGTCTTCTCTAATAGCTTCGTATATATTCATGGGTTTTTAAGAATTTATTAATATTAATTGGGAAAATGTTTAACATATCAAACCTATCTTACAATAGTAATAATTTATAGAGCACCTTATTATTGTTATTGAGCAAAAATTTACCTTAATAAATATCGTACAATATTTAAAGAATTAGTCTAACTTTACAAATATTTTTGAATTACATATGTTAATCTGTATT
Source organism: uncultured Winogradskyella sp. (assembly GCA_913061495.1). Taxonomy (GTDB): domain Bacteria; phylum Bacteroidota; class Bacteroidia; order Flavobacteriales; family Flavobacteriaceae; genus Winogradskyella. The sequence continues at coordinate 1,432 of CAJXVG010000295.1, read as the reverse complement.
CCTGACATCAGTGGTTTTACACAATTTATGAGCAAAACCGACTCTGATCTTAATTCTAAGGTAATACCTGCTTTATTAAATGAAATAATTTACTCAAATAAAATAGGTTTAAGAGTATCTGAAATTGAAGGTGATGCAGTATTATTTTATAAATCAGGTACATTGCCTTCTTTGAAAAGCCTGATTGATCAATGTAAAATGTTTTATAAACAGTTTTACGAAGAGTTGGCAGCTTTACAGATTAAACATAAAAAAAGTAATGGGAGTGAACATATCCCAGAGATGCTTGGTTTAAAAATAATTTTACACTTTTCTAAAGAAGTTGATTCTGTGCAGATTGGAAAGCATATAAAACTCATTGGAGAAGATGTTATAATTGCACATAGGTTATTAAAGAATGAAATTTCTGATGATGAGTACTTGTTACTCTCTGACGAATTGCTGTCTCAATATAGTTTTGAAAATTTAAACACTAAACTTTATTGGGATGAAATTAATAACGGTGAAAATGTTTATGAGCACATAGGAAAAGTAAACTATAAATTTATTGATTTAACTAAATTATTGAGAGAGTAACAAATGATGGAAATATCTATTAGTGCAGAGAATACAAAAAGTGTTATAGAGCAAATACATACTGAAATTGGTGGAGAACTCTTAGAACGATGGGGTGAATATACTTTGGTTGTGGATAATGCTATAGGCAAAGGTGTCATTAAACTTATACCTTTTGATTGGGGCGTAAACTTAATGAGCTACGACATTGTATTTTTTAAGGAAGTTATTTTTAAAATTGATGCCACGGAATATAACCCAATTCGGTTTATCTTCAATTTAGAAGGGGAGTTTGCACATCGTTTTGGTACAGAAAACAATGAGGAATTGATAGAACAGTTCCAAACGTTAATATTTTCTAATAAAACAGACGGTCAAAATTACCTTCATTTTAAGAAGGACATGAGGCTGAATATTAGTATTATTCAAATAATAAGAAAACAGTTTTTAAAGAAAAGAACCACAAACGTTTCAACCTTAAACAAGAAGTTACATGAGGTTTTTGAAGATACTGGTCATAATAATCAATTTGCACACCATGGCTCTCTAAATTTAAAAATGGCAGATCAAGTTAGAGCATTACACAAAATTAAATCAAAGGGTATGCTTAGAATTTTAAAAATGGAGGCTAAAGTTTACGAAATATTATCTCTACATATTCAACAATACAATACCCATTCGCGTGGTGTAGCTCTCCCAACTTCTTTGAGTAATAATGAACTCAAAAGAGTAAGAAAAATAAGCAAAGAAATACTTAAAACACCATCTAAAGATTATAGCTTAGATAGTTTGTCTTTTGAAGCGGGAATGTCTCAATCTAAACTTCAAGATGGATTTAAATTTTTATATACAAAAACAGTTACAGCTGTCTCTTATA
>CAJXVG010000294.1 GCA_913061495.1 uncultured Winogradskyella sp. | reverse complement strand
GAGATCAGCCTCGGTCTCGTGGGCTCGGAGATGTGTATAAGAGACAGGATTTTAACAACTTACCTCGAAGCTTCTGAAGGTTCTGCGAATGTTAATGGTTTTGATATTAATGACGATAAAAAAAATGTTCAAAAAAGTGTTGGTTATTTACCTGAACATAATCCTCTTTACACAGAACTTTATGTGAAGGAATATCTCAATTTTAATGCGAATGTTTTTGGAGTTTCAAAATCTAGAATCGAAGAAGTTATTGACTTAACAGGACTAAAGCCTGAAGCTCACAAAAAAATAGGACAACTTTCTAAAGGCTATAGGCAACGTGTTGGTTTGGCAAATGCATTACTCCATAATCCTGAAGTATTGATTTTAGATGAACCAACAACAGGATTGGACCCTAACCAATTGGTAGATATTAGAAATTTAATTAAAACCATTGGAAAGGAAAAAACCATTTTTCTATCTACCCATATTATGCAAGAAGTTGAAGCCATGTGCGACCGCGTGATTATAATTAACCATGGTGAAATTGTTGCTGATAAATACTTAAAAGACCTCAGAGAAGGCCAGAAACAAATCGTTGTTGTAGAGTTTGATTACCGTGTTGAGGATGTTTTTTTATTGAAGTTGCCTAATGTTACCGAAGTTAAGAATACTCACGATTTTATTTACGAAATTACCTTTTCTACTGAAGACGATATGCGCTCTCATGTGTTTGATTTTGCACATGATAATAAGTTGAAAATTCTTCAACTGAACCAGAAAAATGCGAGCTTGGAAAGTTTATTTAGGGAATTGACAAATTAAAAAACGCATTCTAACTTCACAAAAAAAGGACTTTAATCAAAAATAAGCTGTCCGATATAAATTTGCTCAACATCAACCAAAGGAGGTTCATTAACCGAAATTAAATCTCCAGTCCCTCTTAACTCACCTGTTAAAGTTAGCTGTGGGTTTACAACCATATCATTACTTCCTCTATGATACACATCAACGTTTTGAGCCGTCAAGCCTACTCCTTCAAATCGGCCAGCACCAGCATAAAACCCAACAAACAAATTATTAACAGCTCCATCAATATAAAAAAATGAAAGATTGTTTGAGATAATACTTAAATTTTCAGAATTTATGGTTAACCTAAAATCACCGACGGTAAATTCACTTTCACCATTGAAATCTTCAGAAAACAAGGCTAAATTTTCATAATTTAATATGCCATTTGATGATATTTCATATTGTGATGACGTTATTATTTCAGTTATATTTGGTGCTTCAACAAAAACTTTTGTAATACCATAATCCCTTACATAATTACAGTTATTGTTATCCTTTAGTACCAATTGATTACCTATAACCTCAACCTTTACATCATTGATTAAATTTTCACCAGTTTCAATTGTAACTTTATATTCTGGTGCTTCAGAAATAATCACCTCCACATCTCGGTTAACCAAAACACTTTCAAAACTTGCAACCTCAACAACTTGCTGAATAATATTCCCACTGGTTTTAAAACAATCATTTGCGTCTTCGCTGTTACATGCAAAAAACAATATCATTATTATATAGATTAACTTTTTCATAACCTTACTCCTATTCCAAATTCTACTGCTTCTGCTCTAAATCCATGAGATTTTAATGTGATGGCTCCAAAAATCTTATCACCAAAGTAGCGCTTAAAGCCTAATCTTATATAGTTTCTACTTTCAAATTCAAAAGGATAATAAACATAATAGCCATACTGAGCCATAAAAGACATTTTATTAATAAACAGCTCGTGGCCAACAAATAAACCAACGCGTTTGTAATCTTCATCTCCACTAACATCTTCTTCAGGAAATGATACTGATTGGTAATAAATTAATTCTTCCAGAAATTTAGAAAAGAAAACATCTGCTCCAAATTGTATGGCGCTTGTATGGCTTAAACGCTTATCTGCATAAGCGGAAATAATATAAAACGGAAACTGACCACTACCAATAATATCGCTTTGATTAATACCTGATCTAAATGCTATATTATATTTAATGGGTTCTGTAAACTTTTCATCACTAAGGTTATCAATATATTCTGAAACTTCATCACCTAAATTATAGGTTAACCCAATATTGAGGGCAATTGTATTAACACTTGCATTTGGGGCTTTTACATTAGCATTGGAATCTGTCTCTTATACACATCTCCGAGCCCACGAGACCGAGGCTGATCTCGTA
>CAJXVG010000293.1 GCA_913061495.1 uncultured Winogradskyella sp. | reverse complement strand
ATCTACACGTAAGGAGTCGTCGGCAGCGTCAGATGTGTATAAGAGACAGATTATACACGGTGTTGTAAACAGTTTTTTAATATTGATAATGCAATTCTGTTAGTTTTCCTTTAAAGCTTCCACTAATCATATTTTCAGAATTTGAGAATGAGAAAGAGATTGTATAAATACCGCCTATTTCGGTAATTTCGGCATGCCCATCAAAATCCCAAAGCATAAAATAGTCAGACGAAACATATTGAGTATTTTTAAAGACAGCATTAGTGTTTATTACATCACCATCAATAAATGGTTTATTACGATTTAAATTTGAGATAGGTTTATTCGCATTATAATTCATAAACTTTGTGTTTTCAAATACTTTGGAATCTGAGACTGGTGAAACTAAATTCAGTCCAACAAATTGAGTAAGGTTATCTGAATATATGAAATTATCATTTTCAATAGCAATATTCCCATTAGAAAGAATAATCATATCAAACCTTATTTTTGCGAAGTTTGGGTCCGAACCTTTGAAGTTTGGTAAAATAATTCCGTGTGTTAAATCATAAGTTTTACCATTAACAATTAACTCTCCAGAAGTAATTGTTTTTTGAGTTTGGTTATTATCTGATAGACAACAAAAAATTATAAATCCAAATAGATATTTGATAAATATATTAAGTTTTATCATTTGCAATTTGGTTTTTAAATTGTTTACAACGGTCTCGGCTATGATTTCGTTGCGGAAAAATCCGCAGGATTCTTTCCGCCGTAGCCGAAAGATAGCAAATAAACGTTGAATTCCGATAAGGAATTCAACCGCAATGAATTATAGCCATTGTTGTGCATAGTTTTTATTATTTCAATAGTTTTTCAGTTCTATTCATATTTGGATATTCACGAACAAACTTAATCAGAACAGAATCTCCTAATTTAATAGTTTCAAATTTTCTTGAGTCAGGTATTGTCAGCCTAGATTTGTAGTTCAATCCATTATAATTAAATCTAGTTATTACGTAAGGCGATGTTTTGGCTCCATATTTTTTTTCAACTACACTTCCATTTGTCAAGATTCCGTCGTCGTCAATCCAATTTTGAATTCGGGAAGAGTTGAAATAAAGAATCAGAAAGAAAGATATCGCTAAACCTAGTGATAAATTCACTATCAATTTCCTTTTCTTTTTTGGTAATATTTCAGTCAGAATACCGAAAATAATTGCAGTATTTGCTAAATGGCAAATTCCGAGTAAAACAAAGAATTTCATAAATTCCAATTCTTTGTACCAGAAAAAGTATAGAGCTAATTCTAAACTAATTATTATAATTCCGAATACAATTAATACTTTTTTCAATTAGTTCAGGTTTTGATTTGGGTCAAATTATGCACAACGGTTTTGTGTATGGTTAGTTGCGTGTTTCAGCAACTAATTTAGTAAACAAAAACGAACGCGAGAAAATTCCGAAGGAATTTTCCAAATAAGCACTTGCCAAAGCAATTAATTATACACGGTGTTGGCAACTGGCTTTTATTCCGATTAACAGTTTCCACAGGTTTCATTTGGTTCAGCGTTTAGTAATTCCGTTCCGCATTTTTCACAGTTCCGTTTTTCATCAGTCCAATATCCAGTTCGAGTAAATAATTCAACCGATTCAGTCTATTTTTTATATTCCACGCTTTCAAAGTCAACATCTCCATTTGAGTCAGTTGGTGGTTCAGGTTGATTTCCATTTAAAAATCCATTTATCCAATATTTTGAATATTCCGACATTTGCTCAATTTCCGATACCGACACGAAAAAACTCCGTTCCTTTTTTGGACACCAAGCATAAATTCGTCCAGGAAAAGTATGTGGATTTCCAATCAAATAATGTTTTCCTTCACAACCTTTGTGATTAAACCACAAATTCTCATCAAATTCAATTTCGTTCGTCATTTTTTTCAGCTTGTTGCCAACGGTTTTGGCTATGGTTTCGTTGCGTGAAAATCCGCTAGGATTTTCCGCCGTAAATCCAAGATAGTAAAAATGCGAGGACTTTCCGAGAGGAAAGTCAGAAGCAATGAACTATAGCCGGTGTTGGGTAGCGTTATTTTTTGTCCATAAATAATTCATATTCCATTATTGTCATTGTTGTCGATGAATAAGGTGCTATTTCCGCATCATCAAATTCCCAGTTCTCAAACATTTTGTCCAATTCCATTAAGCCTGTCTCTTATACACATCTCCGAGCCCACGAGA
>CAJXVG010000292.1 GCA_913061495.1 uncultured Winogradskyella sp. | reverse complement strand
GAGATCAGCCTCGGTCTCGTGGGCTCGGAGATGTGTATAAGAGACAGGAATAGAAAGCAATAACAGGAAGTTTTGAACCACCGTGAGTGCTATAATTATAGCTAAACTGCTCATCTAAAGCATTGATTATTTTCTCAATTGTCAAATTTTCTGGATTTTCTAAAGGTGTAATCTCAACTGTAGAACGTTTTTTTGCTTCTATAGCTTGAAACAAAATAAGTCTTAATATATCGGTTGCTTTAGTTGGATTCTTTTCTACATAGTCAAGTGTTTCAAGAAAAGCTTTTTTAACTATTTTGTTGCTAATTTTTCCGTTATAATCCAAAGTGTATTCATAAGGTTGTTCTAATGAACGTGTCAACCATCCGCTTTCTGCCATTGAAGGTAACCCTAATTCTTTTAGGGTTGGTGTAATAAAGTTGGTGTCTATTGTCCTTCCAGAAAAACCACCTTCCATACTTGATTGATGTTTTCTTACATCTTGTTTTGGAAATAAAGTTTTATGCGTTACAAGAGTAGTTAAAACTGTAAAAACTCCTTTTTGTGTATTGATTTTTGCACCTATTGATTCAATATTTGCAATGGTGTCTTTGTCAATGTCTTTTATATCATTAACTGAAAAGGAGTTCTCGTAAGTCTCCAACAACTTTTTCTTGTGGCTCATTTATTAATAATTTTTGTTCTTTAATACTTCTTGCAACTTCAAAAATTACTGGAATTGCAACTGAATTTCCAATTTGTTTATATTGTTCTCCTGTTTTTTGATGTCGTTTAAAATTGTCTGGAAAACCCATAATTCTATAACATTCATTCAAGGTCAGCTTCCTAACTTTATCTTCATTTGGCAAGTAAATGAAAAACCTACCCGAAGTCTCTTGTGATGGAATTGTTGGGTGTGTACCTTCTATAGAGTAAATTCTATTTGGCTGTCTGTGTACTCTTGATAAATGCTCTGTATTAGGTCTAATTCCGTTTTTCCAAGTGTTTTTATTTCGATAACCTGTAAAAATTAAACCAGTATCTTGTGTTTTAGGTTTTTCAATTAGAGTGTATTCTTCTTTTTCCAAATATTCAAAATCTCCTTTAGTATCTAAAAAATCTTTTAAATATACAGGCTTCTTCTTTTTCAATTTATCAAATCTGAAAAATCCATTTTTTGTAGCCATTATAAAAATTCGTTCACGATTTTGAGGTAAACCAAAATCTTTAGCATTCAGAATTTTATAGGTTACATTGTAACCTAAATCTTCTAGAGTTTTAATAATTGTTTTAAAGGTTCTTTTTTTATCGTGATGTATTAAATGTTTAACATTTTCGAGAACAACAACTTTTGGTTGTTTTTCATCTATGATACGACAAATGTCAAAAAATAATGTTCCTCTAGTATCTTCAAATCCTTTCTTTTTACCAGAAATACTAAAAGGTTGGCAAGGAAAACCTGCTAAAAGAACTTCAAAATCAGGTATGTTACTAGGTTCTATTTTTGTAATGTCACCAAAAACTTCATCTCCAAAATTATTTTCATATACCTCTTGACAAGCCTCATTGATTTCTGAAGTAAAAACACATTCATAACCTGCATCTTCAAATCCTTTTCTGAAACCACCAATTCCTGCAAATAAATCTATAAATCTAGGTTTCATAATTTTTGTGTTTTTAGTTTATTATATTTAATTCTTTGTTCTGCCACTTTTAAAGCTTCTTCCGCTAAGTTTTCATTTTCTAAATCATATATCACTTTATCACTTAACCAAGCAATTAAAAGTCTATCCTTTTCTAAATTGTAGAAATCAGCAAATTTTCGAACTTGTTCCTTTGTAGGTTTTCTTTCTCCTCTTTCAAACTTGCTTATTATAGCTTGGTCAATATCTAATTCAGCTCCAACTTGCCTTAAGATTAGATTTTTTTCTTCTCTTGCCTGTCTAATAATTTCTCCAAATGATTCCATAAGACAATATTTGTTTTGACAAAAATAGTCAAATTAATTTAATTTCCAATTGTTTTATGGATTAAATTTTTGGGTGGTGGTGGGGAAGTGAAAGCTCTTTTTATTTTGTGAGGTACGAGCAAAATGAAATGTGCTTGAACGTGCGGTGGCTCTTTTTTCAGCTTGCGTACAACGGTCTTGTATAACAATCAGTTGCGGATTGATTAAAAACTAAGATAGCTAAAATTCCCGACTTTTATGCTTGCGCGGTTGTGTCCGCAGGACACAAAGCCGCAATTGTTG
>CAJXVG010000291.1 GCA_913061495.1 uncultured Winogradskyella sp. | reverse complement strand
CTCGGTCTCGTGGGCTCGGAGATGTGTATAAGAGACAGTTCTTTAACAGTATTTATTTCTGGAATATTGGTTTTAAGTAAAGGAATAAAATTGATGTTTTGCTCTAAAATATCATCTATTCTAATTTGATGCACACTCAATCTATCTTCAAGAATGTCATTAAGTTTATTAAACCTAAAGTCTAAATCACTAAATTTTTCATTAATCACTTTGCTTTTAATTAAGCTCAGTTTATTGGTGTTTTTTAAATTGATATAAGTATTTATTGTAGGAAGGTTGCTTTGCAAATCCCAAACAGCACTTTTAAAAATTGAATCTGAAATAGTGTTTGCATTAACTTCTTCTGGTTTAGGTTTAAGTCCTAGGATGCCAATTAGTAATTGTTTTAAGTCCTTTTCTTCAGAAATTAATACTTCTGATTGTTGGTTGGCTAGAATTAGATTTTCATGCAAACTTACTAGTATAGCTTTTTCTTCAATATTAGCTTTTCGGTTTTCATTCCAATTATTTATCTGTAATGCAATGAGAATACCAATGACAACTAAGATAATTTCTCCAATAGCGTATAATAGATATTTGCTGAATTTGTTTTCGGCAAACAATTGCTGTCTTATTTTTCTAAAAAATTTAATCATAATCTATCTCAATGCAGTTTGTAATATATTTTAAAAGGAAACTTGAAGTATTTTTGCTTCAATTATTTAATATTTACAAAGTGTTTTCTGGTTTTTGCATATCAAATACTTTGTTCATTTTGATTTACTTGATAATTGAATTTTAGTACAGAATATTGTCAAAAACTTTTTCTAAATAGCGTTCTCTCATCACAAGCTTTTTGTCTGAGTGAAAAACTTCAAGCATTTCTTTTTTGAGATTGTTTAATTCCTGTGGTGAGTATTCGTGCTGGTGAATAGCATCTTCTATTTTCTCAAAGCAACCATCTTCTTCATCACAGCAAAATTCGTCGTAGATGCGATTAAAGGTTACAAAATCGGTTTTAGATTTTATCAGAGCAATTTCTTCTTCTGATTCTTCTTTGTCAAACTTTGCACATAGCAAAAGGATATAAATCTTTAGTTCTTCTTTAGACCAATGTGCCATTTCGTTTTTCATGTGTTATTGTTTTAAGATTATTTTTATGGTTTGTTCTACTGCCTTTTTTAACTAGTCCGATAATTCTTTATCTATTAATCCAATAAGTTTGTTAGACATGTTTCTCATTTGCTCTAATTGACCGTTCATAACCGTAAACTCGTAAACTGCCATAACAAACCCGTTTTTGTGCTTACCATCTTTAAGGAGGATTTCAAAATTACTTCGTGGCAGTTCTAAATTTTCTCCTGCTCTTCCATTCCTAACATCGAAATTATATTGTTTTGTCAGTGGATTGAGATCTAATACTTTAAAAGATGGTTCGTATAACAAAACTTCTGTATCAAACCGATAATGCTCTTCTTCGCCTTTTAATTCTTTATAAAGGGCATCAATATTTAAAAGACTATTTTTTATGGAATCGTTTGAAATTAAAGCCAGGTTACCAGAATTGGTTAACTCTAAAAAGGTATTGTTGTTTTGATAGAATTTATGCCAGATATAAACATTTAGAAGGTTGTTATTTAGGTTGTTGAGATCTGTTAGTGGCTTTCCTTCGTAATATTCTAAAACCACATTGGCCGATTGGATTTGTGATTTTCTTTTTTCAATAAAATTATCAATAGTAGTATTATTAAGAACCAAATCGGTTTTAATGTTTTTGAGATAATTGACCTCCTTTGTTCTTGCTTTTTTTGCTTCATTAGTGTTGTTTATTTGCAGGGCAAGTAAAATACCAATAACCACAAGAATAATTTCACCAATAGCATAAAGGAGATATTTACTAAACTTGTTTTCTGTAACTAAGCGCTGGCGGATTCTCCTAAAAAATTTTATCATTTACTTACAATTGCAAGCAGATAATATTCATGGTAAAGTTTGGGTAGGTAGCATCTATTTGTGTCTAAATTATTGAAGACGTTACAGATAGATTCTAAATTTAAACAAAATAATGTATGTTATAACAAAAGTTGTTTTTTTGTTTTCACGAAATGAAAAGAGGGTTACTTATTGCGCTTTTGTGGTTTGGGCAAAAATTTATGTCCCAGTCCTGGCCATATGTGCATTTGGTTAAAAACCTTGAAAAGCCTGAGATTTCACCTTAGTATAATTTGAAAGATAATACAGTAACTGTCTCTTATACACATCTCCGAGCCC
>CAJXVG010000290.1 GCA_913061495.1 uncultured Winogradskyella sp. | reverse complement strand
CAGCGTCAGATGTGTATAAGAGACAGATTAGTTTGTTTGCGGTTGGAGGAACTATAGTTAAGAAAAAGCGGATTGCAAAACTTGCTGGATATTTTCAAATAACACTTGCGATTATTGGATTTGTGGAAGTTTTAAGAAGATTTTTTGGAGACGAGAAACTTCCCGATTTTTCGACAATGATTATCGTTTCGATTTTTGCTCTTATCGCAAACGGAATTTGTCTTTACATTTTGCAAAAGTCAAAAAGCAAAGAAGAGGCTCATATGAAAGCGAGCATGATTTTTACATCAAATGACGTGATTATCAATTTAGGAGTAATAATTGCTGGAATTTTGGTAAATTGGTTGAGTTCGAGTAAACCTGATTTGATTATCGGAACAATCGTTTTTATTTTGGTAATTCAAGGAGCGTTTCGGATTTTGAAATTAAGTAAGTGAATGAAAAAAAGCACTACTTACAACAACGTATATAGCTCATAGCTAATCAGTTGCTTAATCAAAGTTAAGGCATATTTGGAAAGTCGCCAAATTTTTAAATTTGACGATTTCCAATAAAAAAGATAAATAGTATAATTTAAAAATCTGGCTTGTGCTCAATCCGAAAATAATTTTCTAATTTGCACGCTACGAGCCATATACAAGACCGTTGTACTGCATTTGCCCAAACTATGAAAATAACAGAAAAAACAATTAGATTTTTAGGCAGAGCATTATGTGGAGACACAGGATTAGTGCCTTATAAAAGTGGACCTCAATTAGTTGATTTTTTTGTTAATTACGGAGCGGACGACCAATATGGAGAAGGTTTTCCATCAAGATGGCGATATACAGAAGAAAAAATTCGAGAATATAATGGAACAAAATTTTTGAAATCAATAATTGAAGATTCTGTTGACCCAAGAGATTTTATGGAGTCAGATATTGACATAAATGAAACCATAAAAACATTTAATGAACTTTTAAATTTTGATGGTTATGAATTGAAAAAAGTTGGAGCTTTTTACAAAATAGCTGACTCAAAAGGAATATTAGTAGAACCAGAAACCGTAACTGGAATTAATCACGATTTTATTCAAGAACAAATTAAAAAATGTAACGAAAAAATTGAACAAGGAGATTTCAATGGAGCGATTACGAATGCGAGAAGTCTTGCCGAAGCAGTTATGATTGAAATTATCGAAGAACACGAAGGAAAAGAAATCAAAAATGACGGAAAAATAGAAAATCTTTATAAACAAGTAAAGAAAATTCTAAACTTGACCATTGACCCGAAAACAATGCCACAAACAGTTTTGCAAATTCTTTCAGGATTGGATTCAATTGTTGGAGGTCTTGCTGGTTTAAGCAATAATTCTGGAGATAGACACGCAAATAAATTTAACACTAAAAAACATCACGCTAGATTAGCAGTTAATTCGACAATGACTCTAGTTGATTTTTTATTGGAAAGCAAAGAATATCAAAAATAAAAAAACGCAGTACAACACCGTGTATAATTCATTGCTAGTACTCGCCTACTTACGAAAATCCTCGCGGATTTTCTATTTGGTTTGTATTTGCTAATTTAGTTGCTGAAACACGCAACGAAATCATACACAAAACCGTTAGCTGTAATTTAAGAAAAATGGAACTAAAAACAGACGATTTAAACACAATTAAAAAGTCGATAAACGATATAGCTACTTATGTCAGTCTTTATTTAAAATTATCTAAAGAAACTAACATACAGACTAAAATATTAGATGGTTTTTTAAATAAAGGAATCTCATTTGTTAATTCAATATTTATTTTAACTAATCATAATCAATACGGAGAATCAATAATATTATACAGGTGCTTAATAGAACGTTTATTATTTCTGAAATACATCATTGAAAACAACAAATATGAGGAATATGACAACTGGTCTTTTGTAAAAAATTACGAACAAAAAAATACCGCTAGGACTTTCAAAAAATACAATAAAAATGTTTCATCTGATAACTTGAAAAGTTCGAAAGAAGATACTTTGAAATATCAGAATCTCAAAAAAAACAAACCGAATTGGAAAGAACCTGATTTGGAAAAATATTCCAAAAAAATAGGATATGGTCATTTATACAAATTAGGATATGATTTTGGCTCTTCTTATGTACATAGCAGGTCCGATGAGGGAATTAATGACTTCGAGCAAAACAATAGATTAAAACCAAAGAATAATCCTCAAATCATAAGCATTCAATATAACAGTCTATTAGCTGTCTCTTATACACATCTGACGCTGC
>CAJXVG010000289.1 GCA_913061495.1 uncultured Winogradskyella sp. | reverse complement strand
CGTGGGCTCGGAGATGTGTATAAGAGACAGGGCTTTGCATTAATAATATATCCTGTTTCGTCCAAATCTAAATAATCCTTAAAAACATCTGTATTTGGTTTGTGCCCAATAGCGACAAAGAATCCTGTGGCTGGGATTTCAAATTTTTCGTTAGTTTGATTATTAAAAACCTTTACTCCCGTTACAACTTGTCCATCACCTAGAACCTCATCAGTTTCTGTGTTGAATAAAATTTCAATATTCTCAGTATTTTTCACACGACTCGCCATAATTTTAGAAGCTCTAAACTCATCTCGTCTTACCAACATGGTTACTTTTTTACAAAGTTTTGATAAATAATGTGCCTCCTCACATGCAGAATCTCCAGCTCCAACAATTACCACTTCTTGGTTTTTGTAGAAAAATCCGTCACAAACTGCACAGGCAGAAACGCCTCCTCCGAGTTGTAAATATTTTTGTTCAGATGGTAAGCCTAAATATTTTGCAGATGCTCCTGTTGAAATTATAACGGTTGAAGCATGGATTTCTGTTTCGCCATTTACCCAAACTTTATGAACATCTTCAGAAAAATCGACTTTAGTAACCCATCCATGACGTACATCGGTGCCAAAACGTTCAGCTTGTTTTTGTAACTGTATCATCATTTCCGGTCCTGTAATTCCGTCTGGATATCCTGGGAAGTTTTCAACATCATTTGTTGTTGTTAATTGTCCTCCTGGCTGTTCTCCTTGGTACATAACTGGTTCCATATTTGCTCTGGCTGCATAAATAGCTGCAGTATAGCCTGCTGGTCCCGATCCTATGATTAAGCATTTTATTTTTTCAACTGTATCCGACATATTTTTGTATTTTTTTACCACTACAAAAGTAGGATTTTTGAAAGGAAACTTACATAGAAGTTATTAACACCGTCTAAGATTTTATTAATATTATCCATAGTTCAAAAATCTTAGTTAAATTTTGTATCTTATATATATTTAACAGCTTAAATACCGATATATTATGAAACCTAAATTAGTTGTTTTTAGCTTATTGATAGTTGTATTTTGGTCTTGCAACAATACCGAGAACCAATCGACAATGAAAACTAACAGTGAGTCCCACTCAGAACTTAAAGGAACTTGGGAGCTCGTTGGGTTCTACAATTTTAAAGATAATGTTATTGTAGATTCATTTAAGGCAAATCCAAATTTTAGACAGCTTAAAATGTACACGGATACCAAAGTAATGTGGTGTAAGCACCTTCCAGCTGATTCTTCAGAATGGTTTGGTTATGGCACTTATAAATTTAAGAATGATACTTTAAGCGAAGTCTTAGATTTTGGCTCTGCGGTTATGGATGAAGTTATAGCAGAAAAGAAAAAGTTTAGATTTGAAATCACTTTAACAGAAAATCGGTTTGAACAAATTGAACTCGATGAAGAAGGAAACCGCATCTATTCTGAAAATTACAAAAGAATTGAAAAATAAAAACGAACTGCCAAGTGGCAGTTCGTTTTATTGGGTTACCACACCCTTACTAAACTAATCAAGTGAAACCGTATGCTTCAACTTAGATACTACTAAATTAAGGAACCTATACGTTTTCGTTTTGCTCTATCAAAAGGTTTTTTAGCCCAAAAGAAGTTGATCTATTTTAAAGTTAATACAGGTAGCTTGCTATATTGGGCTGGTTCTAAAATTGAATCGAATGAAATGTCATTTTTAAAAAATTCTTTGGAGACTGGGTGGGCTTTTAATTCTAACTTATTCAGGTCTTCTATACAATTCTTAGATAAATCTAAATTAAACCAATCTTTATAATTATTACCATCTAAGGCTATGGGGAATTCATTTCCTAAGTTATGCACCATCTCTAACTCATTTTCTAATGTAGATGTTATTATGCTAAAAGAATGAAAACCATCTTCTAAGGTGCTGTAGATTCCTGCTAAACCAAAAGGTTTTTTATTTTTTTCGTACACGAAAAAGGGATATACCTCTCCTTCAAAGAGATATGAGGTAAAAAATCCAGAAACGATTACAATACATCTTTGTTGATTGGCTATATCCCTAACCCAAGTTAATTTATTTAAATCTGAAAACGAAATATTCAGTGTATTTGTAAAGGTTTGAAAGCTCTTCCAATCTTCTTTATAATCTTGTGGCAAAAGTCCCCATATTGCGAGATTTGTAGATTCCATATTTTCCATTTTAATGATAGGAAGGGATGCCTCAGTTAAACCATTTATTACCTGTCTCTTATACACATCTCCGAGCCCACGAGACCGAGGCTGATCTC
>CAJXVG010000288.1 GCA_913061495.1 uncultured Winogradskyella sp. | reverse complement strand
GGCACCAGGTTTTGATCCTGGCATTCCCAGGTTCAAATCCTGGTATCCCAGCCAACTTCTTCTACCAAAGAGTGTTGTTAAAGAATAACTCTGTTATGAGTATAAACATAAAACTATATGCGGGAGTGGCGGAATTGGTAGACGCGCTGGATTTAGGTTCCAGTATCTTAGGATGTGAGAGTTCAAGTCTCTCCTTCCGCACCATGTTCTTGATTAGAACTAAAATTATCAGCTAATTCTTTGTTGGGATATCGCCAAGCGGTAAGGCACCAGGTTTTGATCCTGGCATTCCCAGGTTCAAATCCTGGTATCCCAGCCAATTTTCTAACCGTTCTCCTTTGTACTATCTAAAATAAATTCTATTATCCAATAGATCATCTTCTATAAAATCTATCCAACTAATTCAATATTTTAAGATCAGTCGCTAAACACCTCGTGATATAAATGTACTGAAGCTGATTGAAAAAATAATACGTTTAATAATTTAATTCTGTAAATAAGAACACTGCTGATTCATAGTGAAAATTGAGTTACTTAGTCGTTTTATTAAAAATCTCAATACTACTAACATCAAGTTTAGTCTCATAAATTTTATTACGCATTGCTATTACTACATAATGCTTTAGCTGCCTTTATTTAAGTATTTCTCTATAAAGCGCTCTAAAGGTAGTGGCTTGCTAAAATAATAGCCTTGAAGGAATTCACAATTCATTGATTTAAGTACTTCTTGTAGCTCCTTCGTTTCGATTCCTTCTGCAACCACATTACAATTGAGCCGATGTGCTAAAAATAACGTCGATTCTACAATTGCATAATCAGCTATTTTAGTAAGCATATTATTAATGAAAGACCGATCTATTTTAATTTGATTTATAGGTAGCTCTCGCAGTAAAGATAAGGAAGAAAATCCGGTACCAAAATCATCTACACTAAATTCAAATCCACGACTGTTAAGTTTATACATCATTGCTCGAGCAGCCTCCAAATCAGTCATCATTGCACCTTCTGTAATTTCAAAAACAATGTAGTTACTTAACGTAGGGTCCTCTTTAAGGAGCTCTTCTATAAACTCCACAAAACTCTCACTTTCAAGATCTCGTGTTGATAAATTTACGTGCATGGTGCCAGTAAAACCTAACGATTTTAGACGCTGTAAATTTTTTATTGTTTCAATTACAACCCATTGAGTGATATTAAGAATCATCCCTGTACGCTCAGCCACTTTGATAAATTGATCAGGAGTAATAAACGATCCGTCCTTCTGCGGCCACCTAATTAATACTTCTGCACCATGTATTTCGTCAAAACGAGTGCAAAATATTGGCTGAAAATAAAGCTCAAATTCATGGTTTATAAGGGCGCTTTTTATTTTTGTAGTCATATCAATAAAGTTATCAGCCCTTTCACTCAATCCTTCAAAATAATTAACAAATAATTGCTGTGTGCTTTTAGCTTCAAGTAAAGCTAAGTCAGCATTTTTAAATAACTCATTGGCATAAAACGCATCTTGAGGATATGAGCTAACGCCGACTTTTAGCTTTAACCATACTTTTTGCGCACTAATGAAAAAAGGCTCTTCAACAGAGCCCTTTATAACTTCAATACAATCATAAATATCTTGCTCATTTGCTGAATCTAAAATTAACGCAAATTCATCACCGCCAATTCGGTGCAGTTCACCTATGTTTAATAAATTTAGATTTAACGTTTTGGAGAATATGCACAACAATTCATCTCCTAAGCTATTACCGTAGAGCTCATTTACACGTTTAAAATTACTTAAATCAAATAAAAATAAACTAAATGGTTGCTCATTATTAATATGCTGAATCAATAGATTAAAAAAACACTTGCGATTAGGGAGGCTTGTTAAGCTGTCATGCTCTGCTAGGAATCGTTGATGATTTTCAGACTTTTCTATTTCTAAAATACTTTTTAAGCTGAGGCGCATTATTAGAAATACAAAAATCCCCCCTCCTAATAAAATGAGTGAGATACTAATTAAGACCAAGTTATCTAAAGTGTTATTTGCAAAATAATGTAATATCCAACAATACCCAAAAATAAATAAAACAACTAAAGCAAGAAGTAAACTCCATGCCATATTTTTAGTCTTTTTGCATATTGTTATTATTGGCTGAATGCTAAAACCTAAAAGCAAAATACCTAATAAGATTACAATTAATAAACTTTCCATAGGCCCTCAAACTAAAGACTTCTTATTGCTTGAGTATGGCAAATATACGTAAAAGGGAAATAAAATTAGGATTAAGAGCTTTAAAATAACTTGTGAACGCTCATTTTAAGAGCTGAATAGTCAAATTATTACCTGTCTCTTATACACATCTGACGCTGCCGACGACTC
>CAJXVG010000287.1 GCA_913061495.1 uncultured Winogradskyella sp. | reverse complement strand
ACACGTAAGGAGTCGTCGGCAGCGTCAGATGTGTATAAGAGACAGGAATTGGTATTTTAACTATTAGAGAAAAGTGGGAGTCTTACCTAGAATATACTACCACAACTGTTACCGAAGATTACTTGGCTGAAAAATTTCCGATGGTAGAAATGGATGAAAATATTATGATCAACGCGTCATTTCTTCCTAATACTCAAATTATTGAAATGATTAAAAACCTGAAAGAAGGCCAGGCTATTTTTAAAGAAGAAGATGTATTGGCGTTTTTTGTAAAAGAAGGAGAGGAGGTCGATGATTTCTCAAAGTTTGAAGCCGTTGAATTTGAGGGAGATATTGTTCAAATACAACATACATGGGATATTTTTTCAAAGAACGGTGAAGCGATTGAGTCCGACTTTCAATTAATTACTAAAGATAAAATCTCTCAACCAATCCCAGAACATATAAATACAATAAACCCAGAAGATATATTTATAGAAAAAGGTGCAACACTCAATTTTGCAACATTAAATGCAAGTTCTGGCCCAATTTATATTGGTAGAGATGCTGAGGTTATGGAAGGTTCACTAGTAAGAGGACCATTTGCTTTGTGTAATAACTCCACGTTAAAATTAGCTAGTAAAATATATGGACCAACTACCGTTGGACCACACAGTAAAGTTGGTGGTGAAGTAAATAATTGTGTCATATTTGGTTACTCTAATAAAGGTCATGATGGGTTTTTAGGTAACTCCGTACTAGGTGAATGGTGTAACTTGGGCGCTGACACTAACAATAGCAACCTAAAAAATAATTATGCCGAAGTTAGGTTGTGGAATTACCAAACAGAAGGTTTTGCAAAAACAGGACTTCAATTTTGTGGGCTAATGATGGGAGACCATAGTAAATGTGGTATTAACACCATGTTTAATACAGGTACAGTTGTTGGTGTAAGTGCCAATATATTTGGCAGTGGTTTTCCGCGCAATTTTGTACCAAGTTTTTCTTGGGGAGGAAGTAAAGGTATTGTAACATATAAAACCACTAAAGCTTTTGAGGTGGCAGAAGTTGTTATGGCGAGAAGGAAAGAAGAATTTACAGATTTAGATAAAGCTATATTAGAGCACGTTTTTGAAGAAACAAAACAATATAGAAGAGGGTGATCTCAGCCTTTTTTCACCGATTTTAATTCCAATAAATTAGTTGCATTAATCCCTAAGCCTTTTACATTTTTTCGGGTGAATCTTACAACTTCATCATAAAAGAGTGGTACTATTGGAGCAGTTGCCATGACTAACGAATCCATTTTCGTGTAGAGTTCAGCACGTTTTTTAGGATCTGTTTCTAAGTACGCATCTTCGTACATTTGGTCAAATTTGTCATTATTATAATGCGTGTAATTTGGGCCATTTGGAGCAAAATTCTTACTATAGTATAAAGATAAATAATTTTCAGCATCAGGATAGTCTGCAATCCAGCTTGCTCTAAAAAAGTCAAGTTGCCCATTAGCTTTTGCATCTTTTAAACTCGATGCTGGTATAACATCAACATTTACCAAAAGCCCAATTTTTTGTAATTCTCGTTGAATAAACTCACAGAAACTTAAATAATTGCTCGTTGTGGTCAAGGTAATTTCTGGGTTTTTAATTCCAGTTTCAGCTTTAAATTCCGAAATCAAAGTTTTTGCTACATCAGGTTGATAATCGAATCCTATTGAATTGTCAAAGCCAGGCAGTCCTTTTGGAATAAATCCTCCGCTAGCAGCAATACCTATACCATTGCGTAAATAAGTCATCATTTTTTTTCTGTCAAAACCTAGGTTTATGGCTCTTCTTAATTTTAAGGATTGAAATTCTGCAACCTCAGTTTCCATAAAAAAAGCTAAATATTCAGTATTTAAATAAGGACCTCTAATCATGTTAACATTGTGTGCATAACTTGATCTTAATTGACCTTCTGAAGTTAAGATTTCATCCTTGTATGATCCGTCTAATCCCGAAACAAAATCTATATTACCCTGTGCAAATTGTAAAAATTCACTTTGTTTATCTGGCAAAAAAGTGATGGCAACAGCTTCAAGATACGGGAGGTGTTTTCCATTGGCATCAGTTTCAAAATAATTGTCATTTCGTCTAAAAACAAGCTTTAGGTTTTCTTCCCAACGTTTAAACTTAAAAGGTCCGGTTCCTATGGGATTCGACCTAAAATCACCAGCAAAATGATCCACTATTTCCTTGGGAACCACTGAGCAGTATTTCATGGTTAACAATCCTAAAAAAGCAGGGAATGGTTGCTTCAATTTTATTTGAAAGGTAGAATCATTAACAGCTGAAAAAGTTTCAACCTTTTGGAGTACCCAACTTCCTGGTGAAGCGAGCTTTTCGTCTTTCAATCTATTAAAACTAAATTCAAAATCAGATGCGGATACAGTTCTAATTCTGTCTCTTATAC
>CAJXVG010000286.1 GCA_913061495.1 uncultured Winogradskyella sp. | reverse complement strand
CAGCCTCGGTCTCGTGGGCTCGGAGATGTGTATAAGAGACAGATTATAGATTAATTAAGTGTTACACATATAAAACAATAATGTAAGGTAAATCCCTACCTTAGAAATATTATAAATAAGATTGAACCATTATTTTATTTCAATGAATTAGATTTGTGAAATCTGAATATTGAAAATATAAACTTATGTATGGGAAAATATATATCAAGCCCACAAAACCTATTTATTAAACAACTTTTCCTGCTAAAGGATAAGTCCAGAGAGCGAAAAAAAACAGGACAATTTTTAATAGAAGGTAAACGGGAATTATCCCTAGCGATTAAAGGTGGCTATAAAATTGAAACACTTTTGTTTTTCCCAGATTTATTTTCAGAAAGTGAAGCTAAATCCATGGAGCAATATGGTATAAACATTATAGAAATCTCTAAAGAAGTATTTCGAAAATTGGCTCACAGAGATTCAACCGAAGGAGTCATTGCTGTTGTAAAATCTAAAAACCATCTACTTGAATATTTAACATTTAACTCAAAAAACCCATTGATTTTAGTTGCTGAAGCTCCAGAAAAACCAGGTAATATTGGCGCGATTTTGCGTACGGCAGATGCTGCAAATGTAGATGCTGTGATTATTGCCAATCCAAAATCCGATTTATATAACCCAAATATTATTCGCTCTAGTGTGGGTTGTGTGTTTACCACTGAAATTGCAATGGCTAGCACAACAGAGACTATCTCATTTTTACAGAAATATAATTTCAACATATTCTCTGCAATTTTACAAGAATCTCAACCGTACCATTCCCAAGATTATACATTACCAACAGCAATTGTTGTTGGCACTGAAGCCACTGGGTTAACTAAAGAATGGCGAAATGCAGCTACACAAAACATCAGTATTCCTATGCAAGGGGTTATAGATTCCATGAATGTTTCTGTTGCTGCAGGAATTCTTATTTTTGAAGCAAAACGACAACGCAATTTCAAATAAAATATACTTTGTCAGTCCGAGAGGTTTTCTCAGTATGGGAAAATTGGATCTAGAGCCATTACTAATTATAAGCTTCTCGATACAAAATTCTATAAAGGAATTTCACTCAAATTGACTTAAACATCCAAATTAAAATAATGACTTCACAAACCCTATTTTACATCATAATAGTAATTATTATCATCAGCTTCATTAAAGACAAAATCCTTGATGCCATAAATGCCAGACATTACAATGACCCAATTCCCAAGGAATTAAACGATGTTTACGATACTGAAGAGTACAAAAAGTCGCAAGCGTATAAAGCAACAAATTATCGTTTCGGGATTTGGTCATCTTTGTTTTCCTTACTTCTAACACTAGGATTTTTATTTCTAGATGGCTTTGAATATGTAGACAATATTGCCCGAAGTTATTCTGATAACCCAATTGTTATTGCTCTCATTTTCTTTGGGATCATTATGATAGCTAGCGATATTATCTCCACTCCATTCTCTTATTACAAAACTTTTGTGATAGAAGAGAAATTTGGATTTAACAAAACCACTAAAAAAACATTTGTTTTAGACAAGCTAAAAGGTTTGTTGATGATGATAATTTTAGGTGGAAGTATTATTGCGCTCATCGTTTGGTTTTACCAAATTACCGGCAACCAGTTTTGGCTTTACGCTTGGGGAATTGTAACGGTTTTTACAGTATTTATGAATATGTTTTATGCCAAACTCATTGTTCCACTATTTAATAAGCAAACCCCTTTGGAAGATGGAGAACTCCGGCATAAAATTTCAGCATACGCAGAATCTGTAGGTTTTAATCTCGAAAAAATATTCATTATAGATGGTTCTAAACGAAGTACAAAAGCCAATGCTTATTTCTCAGGGTTTGGTAGCGAAAAACGTGTCACACTGTTTGATACATTGGTAAACGATTTAAATGATGAAGAAATCGTAGCTGTTTTAGCGCACGAAGTTGGGCATTACAAACGAAATCATATTATAATTAACCTCATTACGTCCATTCTGCTCACAGGATTAACACTGTACATACTTTCTGTTTTTATATCAAACCCATTACTATCTAACGCCATCGGAGTGGAAACACCAAGTTTTCATGTTGGGTTAATTGCTTTTGGATTACTCTACTCACCTATTTCTGAACTCACAGGTTTATTGATGAATTACGTCTCGCGAGTTTTTGAATATCAAGCAGACGACTACGCCAAAAACACCTATAAAGCTGAGCCGCTAATAACCTCGTTAAAAAAGCTATCTAAAAATAGTTTAAGTAATTTAACACCACACAAAAGCTATGTATTTATGCACTATTCGCATCCTACATTATTGCAACGTGTGAGGAATTTGAAAAAGTAGAGACTTGACTTTCTAAAATAAAACACAAACGAAATCATACACAAAATCTTTGTACAACATATAAATCCTGTCTCTTATACACATCTGACGCTGCCG
>CAJXVG010000285.1 GCA_913061495.1 uncultured Winogradskyella sp. | reverse complement strand
CGAGATCAGCCTCGGTCTCGTGGGCTCGGAGATGTGTATAAGAGACAGACCTAGATAATACTGATAAGAAACTTTTAAAGTTGTTGCAAGCCAATAGTAAGCAGACAAATAAACAATTATCTTTAAGACTAAATCTTTCTGTAACTGCTGTTTATGAGCGTATAAGAAAATTAGAAAGAGCTAAAGTTATTTCTAGTTACGTTGCTTTGGTAGATAAAAAAATAGTAGATAAATCTTTTGTAACGTTTTGTAGTATAAAGCTAACACAGCATACACAAGATTACATTATGAAGTTTGAAAAAGAAGTGACGAAGTTAGACGAAGTGTTAGAGTGTTACCATATAAGTGGAGATTATGATTATCTGCTAAAAGTTATTGTTGAGGATATGGATAAGTTCCGCGAGTTTATGGTGAAAAAACTAACAACTATAAGCCATATTGGTAGCACACACAGCGCATTTATGATTAATGAAGTAAAACATACCACAGCAATTACATTATAAACCAACCTTAATTAGTTTCAATCGAATACATAATTCACAAATCATGGTTGTTGACAGTGGGATTGAAGCTAAGTTGGGTTTTCTTTTATTAAAACTGTTAATCTTCCATTGTAAAACCTATTTTTACGGTGACCTGCCAATAAGAAACCTTACCGTTGTCACCAATAAGACCTCTAGTTTCAGTTACTTCAAACCATCTTAGGTTCTTAACAGATTTGCCAGCTTTACCCAAAGCATTCTGTACGGCATCATCACTAGAAACTTCTGAAGACCCTACAATTTCAATTTTTTTGTACGTGTGATTATTCATAATATTTTAATTTTTTTATTCACATATAAGATACGAAAATATTACGGTATCAGTAAAATGAAATAGACATAAATTTGTACTTTTGTGTTCGATTTTTCGCTTTGGAATGCTTTCTGCACCAGAGCACCATTTTAATTTTTGAAATATATCCTTATGAAATCATACGATGTAGCAATAATAGGTTCTGGTCCTGGTGGCTATGTAGCAGCAATTAGATGCGCGCAATTAGGCATGAAAACTGCAATTATTGAAAAATACTCAACCCTTGGTGGTACATGCTTAAATGTGGGTTGTATTCCGAGTAAAGCTTTATTGAGCTCTTCTCACCATTATGAGGAAGCAACTAAACATTTTGAAGCACACGGTATTGAAATTCCTGGAGATATCAAAGTGAACTTAGAAAAGATGATTGCGCGTAAGCAGGCAGTCGTTGACCAAACCACAGGTGGAATTGATTTCTTAATGAAGAAAAACAAAATAGACGTTTATGAAGGTTTGGGTTCGTTTAAAGATGCAACACACATAAAAATTGAAGGAAAAGATGAAGGTGAGATTGAAGCAAAGAATACAATCATTGCAACCGGAAGCAAACCTAGCAACCTTCCGTTTATTGAATTAGATAAAGAACGCATCATCACATCTACCGAAGCTCTAAAATTAAAAGAAATTCCAAAACACATGATTGTGATTGGAGGAGGAGTCATTGGATTAGAATTAGGACAAGTCTATTACAGAATGGGAGCGCAAGTAACTGTAGTGGAGTATATGGATAGAATTTTGCCAACAATGGATGCCGGACTTTCTAAAGAATTGAACAAGGTTTTCAAAAAGGCAAAATGTAAGATGATGGTGTCGCACAAAGTAAAATCAGTTGAGCGAAAAGGAGATGAAGTCATCGTTAAAGCTGAAAATAAAAAAGGAGAAGATGTAGAGTTTAAAGGCGATTATTGCTTAGTCTCTGTTGGAAGAAAAGCTTATACAAATGGTTTAAATGCTGAAGCTGCAGGAGTAAAAATCAATGATAAAGGCCAAATTGAAGTTAACGACCATTTACAAACAGCAACTAAAAACATTTATGCTATTGGAGATGTTGTACGTGGAGCGATGTTAGCACACAAAGCGGAAGAAGAAGGTGTTATGGTTGCTGAGCAATTGGCAGGACAAAAACCTCATATAGATTATAACTTAATTCCTGGAGTGGTTTACACATGGCCAGAAGTTGCTGCAGTTGGTAAAACCGAAGAAGAATTAAAAGAAGAAAAGGTTGAATATAAAGTCGGTCAGTTTCCATTTAAAGCTTTGGGTAGAGCTAGAGCTAGTGGAGATACGGATGGTTTTGTAAAAATCTTGGCAGATAAAAAAACAGACGAAGTTTTAGGAGTTCATATGATTGGTGCGCGTTGTGCAGATTTAATTGCAGAAGCCGTAACAGCTATGGAGTTTAGAGCGTCAGCTGAAGATATTGCGAGATACTCTCATGCACACCCAACATTTGCAGAGGCAATTAAAGAAGCTGCTTTAGCTGCGACTGAGGATAGAGCACTGCACGTTTAAGATTTCTGCAACAATAAATTTTAAATTAAAAAAGCGAACTCATTTTTAACCTGTCTCTTATACACATCTCCGAGCCCACGAGACCGAGGCTGATCTC
>CAJXVG010000284.1 GCA_913061495.1 uncultured Winogradskyella sp. | reverse complement strand
TCGGCAGCGTCAGATGTGTATAAGAGACAGATTATCGGTACATCTTTTACTTTGAAACCATAATGCTCATCTAAAGACATGCCATCAATTAATCTAAGTTTGGTTAAAATCCATAGAATATAATCTACCGCTGGTGAAGGAACCGTAATAATAACACGTCCATTTTGCTCTAAATAGCTGTAACAATCTCTACTTAACTTAAGTTGCTCCTTCTTAGGAATATGCTCTAGCACAGCCAACATTGTTATACAATTAAATGACTCTGTTGATGGTATACTCTCTGGGAATTTTCCTTTTTTTAAGATATAATTTTCAGTTTTAAAATCGCTTGGTAATAAAGGGTCTAAACCTATACTCCAACTTATTGGCTTGGTAGAAAGTTTTTTGAAAAGAGAATCATCATAACAACCGATGTCCAAAACCTTATCGTTTGCTCTCACATATGGCACCGCCTTATTTATACGCCAATTCTGCAAAAAACGATCTGAAAATTTCATTAGGATTTTAAATATAAAATGAAAGTAATAAAAAAGAGAAACACATAACGCATCTCTCTTTTCTATTCTATAACTTAAAAGTTATTTATATCGTTTTGTTACGTTTACGATCTACTTCTTTTAAATAGATTTTACGCAACCTTAAGTGATTTGGTGTCACCTCAACGTATTCATCTTTTTGAATATATTCTAAGGCTTCTTCTAAAGAAAACTTAATTGCAGGTACAATCTTAGCCTTATCATCTGCACCAGATGAACGAACATTACTCAACTTTTTAGTTTTAGTAACGTTAACAGTCATATCATCACCTCTTGAGTTTTCTCCAATAACCTGTCCTTCGTAAATATCTTCACCTGGATCTACAAAGAACTTACCTCTATCCTGCAATTTATCTATTGAATAAGGAATAGCTTGTCCGTTTTCCATTGAAACTAAAGAGCCATTTTGACGTTCTGGAATACCACCTTTTAATGGCTTGTAATCTACGAAACGGTGAGCCATAATAGCTTCACCAGCCGTAGCTGTCAATAATTGGTTACGTAAACCAATAATACCACGTGATGGCACTATAAACTCACAAACCATACGGTCTCCTTTAGCTTCCATGCTCAACATTTCACCTTTACGCATAGTTACCATTTCTATGGCTTTACCAGAAACATTTTCAGGTAAATCAATAGTCATTTCTTCAAATGGTTCACATTTTACACCATCAATTTCCTTGATGATTACTTGTGGCTGACCAATCTGAAGCTCATATCCTTCACGACGCATGGTTTCAATTAATACCGATAAGTGTAAGACACCACGGCCAAATACCATAAATTTATCTGCACTGTCAGTTTCTTCAACACGCAATGCTAAGTTTTTTTCTAATTCTTTGGTTAATCTATCTTTTATATGACGAGATGTTACAAACTTTCCATCTTTACCAAAGAAAGGCGAATCGTTAATTGTAAACAACATACTCATTGTTGGCTCATCAATAGCAATAGTTTTTAATCCTTCAGGATTTTCGAAATCTGCAACGGTATCACCGATCTCAAAACCTTCAAGACCAACAATTGCACAAATATCACCTGTTTGTACTTCTTCTACCTTTTTACGACCAAGGCCTTCAAAAATATGAAGCTCTTTAATTCTGTTTTTTACGATTGAACCATCTCTTTTCACTAAAGAAATCTGCTGGTTTACTTTTAAATCACCTCTTGTTAAACGTCCAATAGCAATTCTACCTGTAAATGAAGAGAAATCTAAAGATGTAATTAGCATTTGGGTTGTTCCTTCTTCAATTTTTGGTTCAGGAATATGCTCAATTACCATATCTAATAATGGCTCTATGTTTTCTGTTTCCTCCTTCCAATCTTCACTCATCCAGTTATTTTTTGCTGAACCGTAAACCGTTGGAAAATCTAGCTGCCATTCTTCTGCACCTAGCTCAAACATCAAATCAAAAACCTTTTCGTGCACCTCATCTGGCGTACAGTTTTCTTTATCAACTTTATTGACAACTACACAAGGTTTTAAACCTAAATCGATTGCTTTTTGAAGTACAAATCGTGTTTGAGGCATTGGACCTTCAAAAGCATCAACCAATAACAAAACACCATCTGCCATGTTCAAAACACGCTCTACCTCACCACCAAAATCGGCGTGACCTGGAGTATCAATAATGTTAATTTTAGTATCTCTATAGATTACCGAAACATTTTTAGAGGTGATAGTAATACCACGTTCTCTTTCTAAATCATTATTATCTAGAATTAGGTCACCTGTATTCTCATTTTCACGGAATAACTGACAGTGATACATAATCTTATCTACCAAGGTTGTCTTACCATGGTCAACGTGTGCAATAATTGCAATATTTTTAATCTTAGCCATAACTGATGCTGATTCTAAGCGCGCAAAGGTACATCTTATTTACCTCACTTCGTTAATAATATGTTATATTTCTGTCTCTTATACACATCTGACGC
>CAJXVG010000283.1 GCA_913061495.1 uncultured Winogradskyella sp. | reverse complement strand
CGAGATCAGCCTCGGTCTCGTGGGCTCGGAGATGTGTATAAGAGACAGGTTTGAAATTCCACCTTGCACTCCACCTGATAAATTTGTTTCTGTAGTGCCATCCTCATTAAACTTGTCGTTGTGGTCACTGCCTTTCATTTTTGCTCCGCAAAATCCGCTTCCGTACTCAAAACCTTTAACGGCATTTATGGATAGCATGGCTTTGCCCAATTCAGCATGGAGTTTGTCAAAAACCGGTTCTCCCAATCCTACTGGTACGTTTTGCAATACGCAAGTTATTGTGCCACCAATAGTATCACCGTCCTTTTTTACGTCTTCAACTTTAGCAATCATCTTCTCAGCAGTAGCTTCATCTGGGCAACGAATAACATTAGATTCAATTTTGCTGAAGTCCAATTCTTGATAGGGTTTTTCAACAAAAATATCTCCAACTGATGATGTAAAAGCATTAATTTCAATAGAGCTTAAAAATTGTTTTGCAATCGCTCCTGCCACTACACGGCATGCTGTTTCACGAGCAGAACTGCGTCCACCACCTCTATAATCTCGTGTGCCATACTTTTTATCGTAAGTATAATCTGCATGGCTAGGACGATACACATCTTTTATATGCGAGTAATCTTTTGATTTTTGATTGGTATTGTGAATGACGAAACCGATTGGAGTACCAGTGGTTTCACCTTCAAAAATACCGGAATAGAATTCAACGATATCTGGTTCTTTTCGTTGTGTTACAATTTTAGACTGGCCTGGCTTACGACGTTGCATTTGGTGCTGTATAGCTTCAAAATCAAGTTTCAATCCTGCCGGACAACCATCAATTATACCTCCAATTGCAACTCCATGCGATTCGCCATAAGTGGTTAACCTAAACAATTTACCAAAGGTGTTTCCTGCCATTAACAATTATTTTACGCTAAAGTAAATGTATTATTACAGAAACAAAAATTGTAAAGCTCATTTTGCTTTGTTACTACTGTGTTAAGGCAATTTATTCAAACGTTTTTAGGGTAACATTCTGTTAACAGTTTCCTCATAGTTAATTAATTAACAGATTACATTTATCTAACATAAGATGCTGTTCTTTGTACTAAATTGATTTAGCATTGGATTTAAAGCGAAAAGTAGAGATTGCCGTTATATCGGACGTTCATCTTGGAACATTTGGTTGCCATGCTAAACAGCTCTTAACCTACCTCAATAGTATTGAGCCTAAAAAGCTTATTCTCAACGGAGATATAGTGGATATTTGGCAATTTAAAAAGCGTTATTTCCCTAAATCGCACCTTAGCGTTATTAAGAAAATAATGGATCTTGCTGCAAATGGCACTGAAGTGGTTTACATCACAGGAAACCACGACGAGATGTTACGAAAATTCACGGACGCAACTATTGGCAATATTTCCATAGTTAACAAACTGGTTTTAGAATTAGATGGAAAACGTGCCTGGTTTTTTCATGGTGATGT
Source organism: uncultured Winogradskyella sp. (assembly GCA_913061495.1). Lineage (GTDB taxonomy): Bacteria > Bacteroidota > Bacteroidia > Flavobacteriales > Flavobacteriaceae > Winogradskyella. The sequence continues at coordinate 1,020 of CAJXVG010000283.1, read as the reverse complement.
GTTTGACATTTCTATTCAAAATGCTAAATGGTTAGCCAAACTCGGTGGTTGGGGCTACGATATACTTATTCTTTTAAATCGCTTTGTAAACTGGTGTTTAGATAAGTTAGGCAAAGAGCGTTATTCATTATCAAAAAAAATTAAAAACAGCGTAAAAGGTGCTGTAAAATATATTAATGATTTTGAAAAAGTAGCAACCGAACTTGCTATTGAAAATAGGTACGACTATGTAATTTGCGGACATATTCACCAGCCAAAAATGTTAAAACGCGAAAACAAATTTGGTAAAACCACCTATTTAAATTCTGGAGATTGGGTAGAGAATTTCACGGCACTTGAATATCAGTTTAAACGCTGGAAAATCTACAACTACAATAAAGATAAACTGGCTCCATTTTTTACCGATGAAGACATTAAAGAGATGGAACTCAAAGATCTTATTGCAGCTATTACCATAGTTGAGCCTCCTAAAAAGGAAAATAAAAAATCAAGCTAAAGCTTCTTTTAAAATAGTTATGGGATGTTTGGCAACTCTGCCAGTACCATCCTTAATCTGATGCCTACAGCTGGTGCCATTGGCACTTATAGTTACATCTTCAGCCGTTTTTCTAATCGTTGGAAACAATGTCTGTTCTCCAATTTGCATACTAACGTCGTAGTGTTCCTTTTCATAACCAAAACTACCTGCCATACCACAACAACCGCTAGGGATTATAGTAACTTTATAATTCTCTGGAAGGTTCAAAATATCAAAACTCGACTTTTGATTTGCCAATGCTTTTTGATGGCAATGACCGTGAAACTTAATGGTCTTTGAAGCTTTTGTGAATTGTTTGCTGGTAATATTCCCTAATTCAATTTCGTTTTGAATGAATTCTTCAATCAAAAAAGTATGTTGGGAGATAGATTTGGCACTTTCTTTATCATCAACCAATCTTAAATATTCATCCTTAAAAGTTAATATAGCAGAAGGCCTGTCTCTTATACACATCTGACGCTGCCGACGACTCCTTACGTGTA
>CAJXVG010000282.1 GCA_913061495.1 uncultured Winogradskyella sp. | reverse complement strand
ATAATAACCCTGCCAAACCTGAAACCGCAACTAAAGCAAAACCTAAAACTTCGCCGTGTGCAAAATGTCCTAAGGCATAGATTGCCATTGGCAACAAGAGTTTTGGTATAGTCAACAATAAGGTTTTTACATTAAAAGATTTTTTATCACCAAATGCTTTTTTTGCCGAAGTTAAATCAATTGGTGTTTTTATATAAGCGCCACCCCAAAGTACCATATGAGAGTTTACACCTATATTGTATATTGCACCCACTACTACAGCGATATAGGCTTGCCAACCAAAATAGAGATAGAAAGAAGCAATAAAAGTTGAAAATATTGTAACTATAACCATGAGGTACCATTTGGATTCTAAATATTCTTTATAACGAATATTTTGGCTCATAAGTAGCGGATAGTAGGCACTATCCCAACTTGGCACAAATTGGCCAAAGCTAAAAAGAAAGCCACCAGACACAAATATACCTGCAAAAATTCGCCAAAATGGTCCATCGTAGGCTTCTACACTGCCGGTGAAAAACAATAAGCCATAAAAAATAAATATGCAACTCATAAAGATGGTCATCTTTGAGCGTTTGTTTCGTTTTATAAGTTTAATGTCGTTTTTTAAGAAGGTAGATATACTTCCAAAACGGTCTAACCAAATCATATTATCTGTTTCTGCAACATCTACTTTCTTTGCTAAACCTGCATCTAAATAAAAGTTTTTTCTAAAATATTTAAATGCCATTACGTATAAACCATAAGCTAATAGCAATGGAATAATTGCCAAATACGGTTGATTATAAAGTGCTGAAAATATTGGTGAGGTAAACTGCGTGATATCAAAAATATCATAGTAGAGCAAAGCGCCTAATGTTATTAAAATTGCAATGAACGCATAAAAAGCCACGTCTTTACTGTTCACAAAAATATTAATGAAGTTATTACAATACACTAGAGCTAACATTGCTACATGCCATCCCACTACATTTAGAATTGTATGGCCTTCTATTAGCAAAACAATTGAAAAAGGAATAAAAAAGAAAGCATGCCAAATATTAAAGAATGAAATCATTGTTTTATTGATCCCGAATCTTACAATTTGGTTTTTCTTTAATGGCAAATAGAGAAATGGTTTAATGTTTACAATTGGCATTTTCTGTAAAAAATACCTAAAAACTAAATCCCCAGCTATGTAAAAGATTAAAAACTGATTGATAATTTTCAGCGGATCGGGATCAACCATATCTTCAATGATATAATATGCGCCTATACCTAATCCTAAGGCATACAATATCATAATAAGCGCCCCAACAATCATTAATATTTTAAGGGCTAAATTCACTTTAAATGAAGCAGAACGCGTAAATGCTTTCCATTCTAAATTTAAAAAAAGCTTTATCATAATTTAGGTAGGTTTATTATGTTAGTAAACATAATTGTTAATTTGTTACAAACAAAGTTTAGTTTAAATGTAGCTTCTTTATTTTTGCATAAAATTATTTCAATGTCACAATTTTACAAACTCACTATAAAATCCATTAATAAGGTAACCGATCAATCTGTTGCCGTTAGCTTTGAAATTCCTGAAAATCTTAAAGAAAATTTCTCATTTAAAGCTGGCCAATATGTCACTTTAAAAAAAGAAATTAACGGAGAAGAAATTAGAAGGGATTACTCCATTTGTTCTTCAAAAAACAGTGGAGAGTTAACTGTTGCCGTTAAAGCCGTTGAGGGAGGCACCTTTTCTATTTATGCCAACGAAAAGTTACAACCAGGAGATACTATCGAAGTTGCTTCTCCTAATGGTCGTTTTGTCTTTGAGGCTAACAAAGAAAAAACTAGAACTGTTGCTGCTTTTGCCGCAGGTAGTGGAATAACTCCCATATTAAGCATTGCAAAGACATTATTGGAGGACGAACCGTTTAGCAATTTCATTTTGATGTATGGCAATAAATCATTAGAGGATGCCATGTTTTTTAATCAAATTGTAGAACTTCAAGCGTTTTACGGCAACCGTTTTCACGCACACTTTATTTATAGCCAAACCAGAGAAGAAGATGCTTTATTTGGTAGAATAGAAAAAGGCACGGTTAACCTTATCGTTAAAAACAAATACAAGGATGTTAGTATTGACAGTTTTTACCTTTGCGGCCCAGAGCAAATGATACACACGGTAAAAGATGTTTTGGTTGAAAATAGCATAAAGGAAAAGCAAATATTTTTTGAACTGTTCACCGTTCCTACCGAAACTGAAACCACCCCAGATTCCGAACTTCCTTCTGGCCAAACAAAAGTTAAAGTACTTGTTGACGATGAAGAATTTGAGTTTGAAATGTCACAAGAACATTCCATTCTCGAAGCTACCTTAAAACAAGATATCGATGCACCTTACTCTTGCCAAGGCGGTATTTGTAGTAGTTGTATAGCACGTTTAACTGAAGGTGAAGCCAAAATGCGCCAAAATAATATCTGTCTCTTATACACATCTCCGAGCCCACGAGACCGAGGCTGATCTC
>CAJXVG010000281.1 GCA_913061495.1 uncultured Winogradskyella sp. | reverse complement strand
GAGATCAGCCTCGGTCTCGTGGGCTCGGAGATGTGTATAAGAGACAGCTGTAAATCTGTTAATTATAATTATATTTAGAACAGTTAATCTTACTAAAATCAATGTTAAGGTGACTTAAAAGTCTTCCTCATTTATCATTATGTCATCTTTCAGATTTATAAATAATGTTCATTCTTTAATGGTCATAATCCATTTTGAACATATTATAATTTAACAGAAATTAACTTCTCGAACACTTTATTTTAAGTCAATAAGTGTATTTCAGATACAAATAGCTTAATATCAGACTTATATAGTTACTATAAAAATTATTACTTGTAGTGTTAGCTGTAGTGATTTAGAAGTTTAGGTAAGTTTTAATCTTCTTTTGTTTGGATAGTGTCGGTTTCTTTTGATTGGAAACTTTTTGATTTGAAGCAACATTCCCTATTCTATCTGTAACGTGAAAGCAATTGAGTGCTATAATCCATTTATTATTTTTCACATCCTCAATTTTTGGATGATTCACCAAAATATCTATGAAAAACTTGAATTGTTGCAATTCCCCAGTCCATATTATTTTATCAGGCAATGGTGTATTAGTAAGTAATTTCTTTATTTGGGTCTTTTTCGTTTTTTTATCAATTAATTTTGCCCTTCTTAAAGACGACCATAAGTCAAAAACTATTTCTTTAAATTGGATTTGATTGGATAAATTTAATTTAAAGGACTTATCTACGAAAAGATATGTTTCTAAATGATATATATTTCTTTTCTTAATGGCATTTATTAAGATTTCAAAACACTGAATAATATGAAATTTTAGATAAGAATCAGGAATATCTTTTTTAATTTTTTCAATTGAAAATTGAATGTTTTTTTTGAATTTAATTTCTATAAAGTCTTTTCTCTTAGGTTCTGGTTCAAACTCAATTAAATTAATATACATTTTAAGAATCTCACGAGTATCTTTTCTTAATATTTTATTAATTACATTTACATTAGTATCATAATCTAAATGATTGATATTATAAACTAACGATTCTAGCTGTTTAGGTCTAGAATACTTATCAAGTAATTCAAATATAGGAATTGGATTTGTCAAATTATTTTTAAAAACTGCACACAAGTTAACAACTATGTACAGCATTTAAAAATAATTAATCATTTTCAGGGGTTTTCTTTACGGACTAAACCATCTCAAAAGATTGTTTCAAACAAAATACAGCATAAAGTCCAATCAAATTTGAATTATTATATCTAAAAGTTATTAGCCTATCTCTATCTCAAAATGATAATAATAGTAGGCAACACTTTTTATGACATATACGGTTTGTAAATCACACGTAACTTTAACATCTTCAACCACCACTTTCTGACCGCTTTTTAAAAGCCCTATATTATGAACTACAGTCACTTCAAATGGACAAAACAGTAATCTAAACAAGTTGTTCCATGTTACTACATAAAGCTCTTTAGATGAGCTGTATTTGAGTAATTCAGCTAATTCTTTGTCACTCATAAATAATAGATTTTTAAATTTCTACAAAGTGAATATTTCACCAAATAGCTATAATATTTATATGATATAGTAACCTTTTGAGGCTGTTTTAAGCTCACTTACCAAGTGATTTACGAACTCGTATGAATTAACGTTACGCTCAAAATTAGAATCTATGTAAGAAGATTTATTGCTTTCAGTAAATAGATTATACAGATTCCACATATTAATATTTCCATTATCACTTTTACTAAAATTAGAGCAAGTGTAATAGTTCTTTATTACATTATTAATTTGTGAATCATTTAAGGCTATTGGAAAAATATCCTTTTGCTCCTTTTTATCTAAGTATTGAAACATTCTTGCCTTACCTACCAAGTGAGCGAACTGTCTTTCCGTTAAAGCATAATTTGACATTATCTCCAGACTGTTTAGATGAGTATCTTTTTGATAGTTACTCAATAAACCTTGTATATTATGATTTAAATCTAAAATAGAACCAATCCTAATTTTATTTGTAAAGCCATCTGTGCTTATACAAAGATTTGTACAAACTTTGTTTTGATACCCTACAAACATCTTAAATTTTTCTAAGCTCTTTTTACTATAAAGGTTCTCTTGATTATAAGCTCTGACCCCACCAACGCATAATGCTAATTCATTCCCATTTATAACCTGATTGAATTGAGGTAATTCTATTACAAACGCACAGCGTTCATAATAGATTGTTTTTTCATGTTCCATTAGCTCCTTTGCAGGTTTACCAATTGCGGAAGGAATCCTACCTTTTACAACATGACTTACTCTTATATCAGGTGTTTTTGGGCTCACTTGAGGAAATTGAGTCTTAATGATTTCCATAGTTTCATTGATAAATTGATAATGACTTATGGTAGTTTCATTATCCTTGGCAAACACAGGAATTGTGCACTTTTCTTTTAAATGCTCTAAGGTTACTTTTTCTGTATTTGCTTCTATAAAATTTGAAGAAGTATTATTAATAATTTCTGAATGATTTAAAACCATTTCCTCAGTATTATTACTGTCTCTTATACACATCTCCGAGCCCACGAGACCGAGGCTGATCT
>CAJXVG010000280.1 GCA_913061495.1 uncultured Winogradskyella sp. | reverse complement strand
ACGAGATCAGCCTCGGTCTCGTGGGCTCGGAGATGTGTATAAGAGACAGTCTATATACTGTACCAAATTCAGCAAATCTTTTAGGTAAATCTTTATAAGAATATGGTTTAAAGTTATAAACTTCACAGTGATGTGGACAGTTCATTGGTTTTAATAAAAACTCTTCATCCATTTTAGGAGTTTTTATCGACTGAAAACTATCTGCACCATACTTTTCATAATGACCAGAAGTAACATATAGTTCTTTCTGACCAATATGTGGTGTCATTACCATATCGTAACCTGCTTTTTTCTGAGCAGCTTTTAGGAAATCTTCTAAACGAGCACGTAAAGCAGCACCTTTTGGTAACCATAAAGGTAAACCAGCACCAACTTTTTGAGAAAAAGTAAATAATTCTAATTCTTTTCCGAGTTTTCTGTGATCACGTTTTTTAGCTTCTTCTAATAAAGCTAAATATTCAGTTAGTAACTTTTGCTTCGGAAAACTAATTCCGTAAACACGTGTTAACTGATTATTCTTTTCGTCACCACGCCAATAAGCACCAGCAACACTCATTATTTTAATCGCTTTTATGATGCCAGTATTAGGTACATGTCCTCCTCTACATAAATCCGTAAAGTTACTATGATCACAAAAAGTAATTTCACCATCGGTTAAGTTTTCAATCAACTCAACTTTATATGGATTATTTTCTCCTTTATATAATGCTAAAGCATCGGCTTTAGAAACAGAACGTAAAGAGAATTCGTGTTTTCCACGAGCAATCTCTAAAAATTTAGTTTCAATTTGTTTAAAATCTTTATCAGAAATAACATCGTCACCTAAATCTATATCATAATAAAATCCATTATCAATAGCAGGTCCAATAGTCAATTTGGCATTTGGGTGAAAACTTAAAATAGCTTCCGCTAAAACGTGAGCAGAAGAATGCCAGAAAGCCTTTTTCCCGCCATTATCATTAAACGTATATAAAATTAATGAACCATCGGTGGTTAATGGAGTAGTGGTTTCAACTGTTACGCTGTTAAAGTTTGCAGATATTACGTTTCTAGCAAATCCTTCACTAATGCTTTTTGCAACATCCATCGGAGTACTGTTTACAGCAAACTCCTTAATAGTTCCGTCGGGTAAAATAATTTTAATCATTTAATGTATCTTGTTTAAGGATGCAAAGATATTAGAAAACAATTTTTCACACAATATATATATGTACTTATTATATGTGTGAGTTTTTTTGTTTGTGTGTTCCCTTTTTTTAAAAGCATTTATCTTTAATTTAGGAGGTGTTCTTCATAAAAAAGGTCGGGCTTTGCACTATATCTTTTTATACTTTATTGCTTTCCGGAACAATTTTCATTCAAAAAGTCATTTTTCATACTAAAGAGATTCACATTTTAAAATAAAAAGGATGCCGTTTCAATCCCTAACACGACTTAATTGTGAAATAAATTCCAAATTCAAACCAGTTACTTTATATATAACAGACAATTCTATAATTTTTTCAAATAAACTGAAGGATTCCAAGCGATGTTTACTAAGTTTCTATGTGTTAAAAAAGCGTTTTTAAAGAGCGAATTTGCCCAAGCTTTTCAAAAAAGATAAAAAGAACAAAAATTTCATAAAATATTTGATACTGTAAAGTGCTAAAAACAATGTGTTTATGAGTTGCTGTAAAACTAATTTAAAAAAAGGATAAAAAATATAGTTGATATATTAAAAAGAGGTTGTAGATTTGCAGCCGCTAAGGGAAATATGTTTCTTTAGTTTCGTTCATTGAGAGGTTGTATTGGTTGTGTAAATGAGGGTTTTAGTAAGGTGAAGTTATATAGATTTCATTAAAAATAAATTCTATTTTTATTTGGTTAATGATTAGAAAGAGTTGTATGTTTGCAGTCCGAAATTTTCGGCAAAAAAGTTCAGTTTTTTTAGTTGTAAAAACAAATAAAAATAAAATCATTTTTTTATTGTCAGATTAGAAATAGTTTGTATGTTTGCAGCCGCTAAGAAATACAGCGAAAAAAGTTCAGAGAGGTTTTGGAATGATAATTAAAGTTATCAGTTAGTTCGAGTCTAACATTTCTACAAAGTTGAGTTAAAGGTAAAGATTGAGTTTTATAACTTGTCGTTGCCGACTCGGCACAGTTCATTGAAAATATTGAAATTGACAGCGTAAACAAAGAGTAGAATAACCAAAACAATTAATATTGTTTAAATTCTTTTGAAACTTATTCATTAAATATTATTTAAAATATACAATGAAGAGTTTGATCCTGGCTCAGGATGAACGCTAGCGGCAGGCTTAACACATGCAAGTCGAGGGGTAACATTGTGCTTGCACAGATGACGACCGGCGCACGGGTGCGTAACGCGTATAGAACCTACCTTTTACAGAGGGATAGCCTTTAGAAATGAAGATTAATACCTTATAGTATTGCGATTCGGCATCGGGTTGTAATTAAAGATTTATCGGTAAAAGATGGCTATGCGTCCTATTAGTTAGATGGTAAGGTAACGGCTTACCATGACATCGATAGGTAGGGGTCCTGAGAGGGAGATCCCCCACACTGGTACTGAGACACGGACCAGACTCCTACGGGAGGCAGCAGTG
>CAJXVG010000279.1 GCA_913061495.1 uncultured Winogradskyella sp. | reverse complement strand
GGTCTCGTGGGCTCGGAGATGTGTATAAGAGACAGAACTCATAGATATTAGGACTTTGCTCTAAAATATAATTCTTAAAAGCAAAGGTTTTAGAAAAGTCTATTTTATTCTGGTAACCAGGATCGCTACCATCTCCATCAAACATTGGTTCGCAGATATCTACACCTTCTGCCGAAAGTGCAATATCAAAACTATCTGTTGCAGAACACATGGCAAACATAAATCCACCACCAACAACATAATCTCTTATTTTTAGTGCTACATCCAATTTTTCTTCAGAGACTTTGTTATAACCAAGTTTTGTAGCTAAAGCTTCGGCTTCACGTTTTTCTTCAATATACCATGCTGCCGAGCGATACGTTCTATAGAATTTTCCATATTGGCCTGTAAAATCTTCGTGATGAAGGTGCAACCAATCATATAGTAACAACTCATCGTTTAAAACTTCTTCGTCATATATGGTTTCGTAAGGGATTTCGGCATAGGTTAACACCATTGTTACAGCATCGTCCCACGGTTTTTTTCCGTAAGGTGTATATACTGCAATTTTAGGTGCTTTTTCTAATACTACAGCTTCCTGGTTTTTTGAAGGACTGCTAATTTCATCTAAAATTGAAGTTGCTTTAGCATCTGAAATCACCTCGAAAGATACTCCTCTTATTTGGCATTCCCTCTGAATGATATCAGCATCGGGAAGAAGAAAAGAACCTCCTCTGTAGTTGAGTAACCATTTTACCTTAAGCTCACGCTCTAAAGTCCAATACGTAACACCATAAGCTTTTAAGTGGTTTTGCTGTGTCTCTGCATCCATAGGAATCAGTATGTATGATGCATAAGCATTACTGCTTAAAAATAGAGCAAAAATTATAATAAGTATGTTTTTCAAAGTCATAGATTTAGAACGAAATATAACCAAATTTTATTCTTCAGTATTATATATTATAATTCTTTTAAGAGCTTGTATAACTTATTATATTTGAAGGCAACACATAATATACAGAAAGTAAACCTGTAAAACGTGATAGATTAGATTTGCTGTTTTGAATTATAATTAATTCAAATTTAATTTGAACTTAATCAATAACAGTTTTTTTTCCCGAAAGCAAACTGGCCATAACCTTAGTATTTGGAAACTGATCTAAAATTATTTTCAAAAAAACGGTAATTGGAATTGCCATTATTAAACCCGGAATTCCCCATAAAAAACCCCAAAACATTAACATTACCAGTACAGCAATAACATTTATAGAGAAGGATTTTCCCATAAATATAGGCTCTAAAATAGCACCAAACAACACTTGAACTCCTGTAATAGATAACACAAAAAAGAATAATGTGCTCGTTGTATCTAGTTCTACAAATGCAAAAATTGACAATAAAATCACCGAGACAAAAGAACCTACCATCTGTACAAAATTAATTACGAATGCAAATAATCCCCAAAAAATCGGGAAACTTACATCAAAAAATAAACACATCAATCCTGTAAAAACACCTGTGAGCGCACTGACTAAAAATTTAACTTTTATAAACTTAATTAGATCTTTTTCAATTTTAATAAACGTTTTAACAGATGTATGCTTTCGTTTTAAAAGTGTATTGTTAAGTAACTGTTGTACATTAATTGATTCTGCCAACCATAGCACTACAAAGAATACGGTCATTAATAAACCTGTAAGAAATTTTCTTATAAAACCAAATGTTGTTCCTAGATTATCCTTTGCGAAAAATTGCGACATAATATTTTCATCTTCTCCAAACTCTACCCCAAAATTCTCAGCTAAATAAATTTTTAAATCAGCAATTTTTGCTTCTGCCTTAGGGAAAAACTCTGTATTACTCGCCAATATCTCTTGGCTAGATAGCTTAATAAGCTCAACACCTATTTTCACACCAACTGCTACTAAAAGCAAAACAATTATAATACTAACAAATTTTGGTACTTTTCTACGTCCTAATGCACGCATTAATGGTAAAAACAGTAACGCAATAAACATTGAAAAAATAAGTGGAATAAAAATAAAAGACAGTATTTTAAGTAGGTAAAATACTAAAGGGATTGCTATGATTAGCAACAATAAATTCGTTGTACGTCTTTGTTCTAGCATGAGGCGTTTCTTTCTTAAAAAGGAGAAATCAAATTTAGACTAAATGTTGCTTTTTAAATCATAAAAAAAGCTTAAAATGGTACTTAAAAATCAATTATCAGCTTTATATCTTTTATTTGGTAGTTGCCTAAGTCGTTTTAAAACAGATACTTTACTATACTCACTAAAAAAACTAATATAATTTCCCTTAGGAGACAATAATACATATCCTCCACAATAAAGTGCTTTATCCTTAAAAAAATGATTATGAATAAAATTTTGAGGATCCTTTTTTAGATCAAGAACACCTCTATACTTTTCTAAAAATCGATCGTATTTTTCATAAATATATATGGGTTGAGAATTAGCTATTTTAACTATCTTATTTTCTAAATCATTAAAAAAGGCTGATAATATTTTTTTATTAGTTGAACCACTCGAATTACATGGGTCTTTTTTAAAGAAATAGAGTATTACAACTGTCTCTTATACACATCTGACGCTGCCGACGACTCCTTACGTGT
>CAJXVG010000278.1 GCA_913061495.1 uncultured Winogradskyella sp. | reverse complement strand
GGGAACGGCCGACCAGAGAAAACAGTTTAGAGCCCATTTTACCTTGAAACGATAAAGAAACTATGAAATTAAAAAAGTATTGTTTAGTAGCAATTATAGCATTAGGAGCAAATCTTGGTTTTTCCCAAGAAGGTATTCCTGTTTATTCGGATTATTTGACCGATAATTATTATTTGATACATCCCTCGATGGCTGGTGTAGCAAATTGTGCAAAAGTTAGATTAACGGCCAGGCAACAATGGTTTGGCGTTGATGATGCACCAAGTCTTCAAACACTTAGTATTAATGGTAGAATAGGTGATTCTCCAGTAGGGATAGGTGTAAATGTATTCAATGATTCTAATGGATACCATTCTACAGTAGGTGGTTATGCTACATTTGCTTATCATCTTATGTTTTCACGAAATGAAATTGATTTAAATATGCTATCCTTTGGTTTGAGTGCAGGTTTTCTGCAATACAAATTAGACGAAACTGAATTTTTAGCACCTGGTGAATTTGACCAAGCAATTGCTGGTATTGAACAAAGTGCTACCAATTTTAATGTAGATTTTGGATTTTCATACCATTTTATTGATTTTTATGCACATTTTACTGCTAAGAATATTTTGAGTAATGAAGGTATCAATTTTAACAGACAGGGTTTTGAATTTGAGAATTTAAGAACCTATTTATTTTCAACCGGATATACTTTTAGTAAGTTTGGAAGTCCTTGGAGCTATGAACCTTCAGTAATGTTTATGTATAGAGACGCAACAGAAGAGTCTACTGTAGATATAAATGCTAAAGTATATCGCGAAATGGATTTTGGTAAAGTTTGGGGTGGATTGTCTTATAGACGAAGTTTAGATGGTGCTGAGTTCGTGGATGGTTCAGGTGTTAGTAGTCAGAAATTACAATATATTACTCCTTTTTTGGGTGTTGATTATAATCAATTTGTATTTGCCTATACATATTCATACCAAGCAAATACTGTTAATTTTAATACTGGTGGCTTTCATCAAATAACCTTAGGTTATAACTTTAATTGTAGAAGAGAGAAATTTGAATGTAATTGCCCAGCGGTAAATTAATATAAAAAAGGCTCAATGAAAATTGAGCTTTTTTTCTTTACAGTATTTTCAAGTTTCAAATTAACCTTTTGTATTTAATTCTTTCACGTTGTGCCATTTGGTGATATCACATAGTATTTGTGGTCTATTTCTGTTTTTACAATCGGCTTTTCTTTTTTCTCTTTTGGTTTTGGTGTAAGAACAAGTTTGATATTCATTCCAATTTGTACAATAGGTTCTAAAATAGAGGCATTGATGATAACCTCATAGTTTTCATAAGTTAAGGGTTGATAATAATATGAGGTTTGTTTTTTTGTAGTAGTGACACCTTTGTCCTTTTTTAATGCTTCAAAAGAAACACTGTTATAAGCTTGATAACTACGATAAAAATCTTTAGGAAAATAACAATACTTATCATCTGCAATAACAACATCATAATTTTCGAGATTAAAATCTAACGCTTTGTAATAGGCTTTTTTATCTACAATTAATTTTAAAAGTTAGTCTTGAAGGTTTTTATATACAGATTGAATATTTTCAATAAATTAATCCACCTTAACCAAATTGTAAACTTCACTTTTTGCACACGCTTCTAAAACAAATTCAAATTGATTAGTATTTGTAAATTGAATATGAATATTCTGTTGTAATTCAACACCTTTTGGAAATTCAGTATATGTTTTACTGAATAATTTTTGAACTAGAACAAAAGAAATTATTTCGATAGCAATATTCTCATCGGTAAACCCAATTTCATACAGCTCATTGAAAAAAGAAGTCTAAAAAACAGCAATGAGCGAAATGCTGTTTTGAGTAGGTGAAAGCACTTAGTTTTTTAGGGAAATGGAATAATTTCTTTTCTAGACAGGTTACAATTGCAATACTCTATTTTAGGGAGTCAAATAAAGTATGTATGTTTATTCCAAAGAAATATAATAGAACTTGAAAACCTTTAAAACATACTTTTTATTAGTCTTATTCTCATTCATTGGTTTCTATTCCATCGCCCAAGATGCTAAACGTATAGGTACAGAGCGGGATGCTGTATTTACAATAAGGGGTAAAGTATACGAAAAAGGTACTCGAGACCCTTATAAAAATGTTCAAATTTTAGTAAATGGAGGCTCATATACAACTACTGGTTTTGATGGAGATTTCACTGTTAAAGCTAAAATTGGGGATGAACTCGTTGTTAGTCATGAAGATTTTGAAACTATATATTACAAAATAGAAAGTAACGAGCGCATTTATATAGAAGTCATATCTGGTATAGATCAATCCACAAAACGTTCAAAATTTTTAGATAATTCGGGGGAATTTAATCGCTTGATCGACTCTGCAGATGTCTATTTAAAGAAAGATGCTGGTAAAAGTATAAGTTTTATAGGTGATGCTTTAAAAAAAACAAATTCTACAGGGCAAAGTGCAGAAGCACAAGAGCTTTTGGGAGATATATATACATTTTGGAAACAATATGATTTGGCTATTTCTGCTTATAGAATCAGTCTTCAAAATACAGAATATAATCTGTCTCTTATACACATCTGACGCTGCCGACGACTCCTTACGTGTAGA
>CAJXVG010000277.1 GCA_913061495.1 uncultured Winogradskyella sp. | reverse complement strand
CGAGATCAGCCTCGGTCTCGTGGGCTCGGAGATGTGTATAAGAGACAGCATTTATGTAATGTTAAAACTTTCCAAGTATGAAACGCATCACAAAATCTCCGCTAAAAATCAAAAAAATGAAATTGTTGCGGTTTGGTAGGGATTTTCAACCTGATGAAGACATTATCTTAAGGGATTATCTTGCTATTGAACGTACGCGCTTGGCCAATGAGCGCACATTGTTATCTTATATAAGGTCTTCTTTATATTTACTTTTAGGAGGAATAGCCTTTTTTCAACTTAAAGGATTTCCAAATTTTAAATACTTAGCTGTGCTTGCCTTGGTGTTTAGTTTTATTTTTTTTGTTATTGGAGTTTACAGGTTTACATTGCTTAAAAAGAGCTTGAAAAAACTTTACTATAATTTTGAAAAACAAGACAAAGAATAGAATAACTTCATACCAAACAAAATAATGAAAACATGTCGGTAGAACTTATAATCACATTTGTCATTATTCTTTTAGGCGTTATTCTTTTTGTTAGGGATTATTTTTCTATTGATACCACTTCAATATTAATAATGGCAACATTTATAGTTGCTGGAGTTTTGAGTCCGGAAGAGGGTTTTTCAGGTTTTAACCATCCTGCAACCATAACTTTGGGTTGTATTTTTGTGGTTAGCGGAGGTATTTTCAGTTCAGGGATTTTAGATGGTCTAAGCTATAAAATTATAAAGCTTGCAAAAATACATTACAGTGTTGCTTTAATTGTGTTTTGTGCTATTTCGGGCTTATTTTCTGCATTTATTAACGACACAGCAGTTGTAGCATTACTACTTCCTATTGCATTGACAGTTTGCCGAGAAACCAATATTGCGCCAAGCCGTTTGTTAATGCCCATTTCTTTTGCCGCTTTGTTTGGTGGTACTTGTACTTTAATAGGTACATCAACTAATATTTTGGTGAGTAGCTACGCTAAAGAATATGGTGTTGAGGCTTTTGGTATGTTTGAATTTAGTCTTGCCGCACTTTGCCTTTTGGCGATTGGTTTTGCGTATATTTTTATTGTTGGTCCATTACTTTTACCAAAAAACAGAGGCGGAAATAAAGAGTTTACACGCAAAGCCGAAACCTATATCACTGAGCTTTATGTTGAAGAAGACTGTGAGGATATTGATGAGTTTTTAGGAAAATCAATACTGGTAAATGACTTTAATGTAAACGTCCTTTCTTTATTGAGAAATGGTGTGCTAAAACATAATTTTGGATTAGATACAAGACTTATGGCAGGTGATATTCTAAAAATCATTGCACCTCCAAAAACCATGTCTCGATTATTGGATCATGAAGGTTATAGCATTAAAGGAAACAAGCGGATGAAAAAGGCCGAAGATGAATTTCAATCTTTCAACTTATACGAAGTAATGGTGCCATTTGGCTCTGGCTTGGCTCATAACTCCCTTAAGGCAATGAATTTTAGGAGGCAATATAATTCTTCGGTTATAGCGATTAGACAACGTGGAGAAATGAAATTTAATAAACTTACACATATAAAATTACTGGAAGGAGATATGCTTCTAATTTTGGGGCAAACAGAGGAAATTAACAATTTAGAATCCCAAAAGCTTGTAGTTCGCCTTTCAGAACATGTTAAAAAGAAAACCAATTTTAAAAAAGCAATTCCCGCCATTTTAATAGGTATTGGAGTAGTACTTGCAGCTTCATTAAATTTAACGACCATTTTAATCAGTGCAATGGTAGGAGCTTTATTAATGGTGGTTTTGGGCATTTTAAAGCCTATTGAAGCCTACAAAGCGGTAGAGTGGAAGGTTATTTTTATGATGGCAGGTGTGCTGTCCATGGGAACCGCTCTTGAGAAAACAGGAGGAGCGACCTTAATTGCGAACAACATTCAAGATTTACTTGGGCAATATAATGCCTACATTACACTAAGTTTAATTTATTTCGCAACCTTTATTTCTACTAATTTAATTTCTAGTAAAGCCACAGCAGCATTAATGACACCGATTGTAATTAGTTTGTCCCAAGCGATGCAAATTAGTGAACGCCCTTTTTTAGTTGCTGTAATGTTTGCTTGTTCATTAACATTTATGACTCCCATGAGCTACCCAACAAACACGATGGTTTATGCACCCGGAAATTATAAATTCACAGATTTTCTTAAAATGGGAACCCCTTTAAATTTAGTGATTTGGTTAGCCGCATCCTTAATAATACCTTATTTTTTCCCTTTTGAAGTGAGCTAGTTCTAAGAAACGACATTTTTAAGACGCTTCCCAAAGTCAAAAAGTGCTTTTAATTCTTTTGTACTCGCCAAGCGTTCTTTACTAAAAACAAGAAGTGCGTTTCCATTAGATTCAACGTGGTAATACGGATTACTTTCAAAAAAGTGGATAATGTCATCGTTGAAAAACTCAATAATGGCTTTTTCGTCCTCACCCAATAAATAGAAACGCTTGCTAAAATCCTTGTGTTCTTGCACAGGAATATCCTTAAAACCTGCAAAAGCATATACTTTCTCTAGAAAACCCTCACGATCTAAGGTAAATTGAGGAATTTCATGATCAATTGAGATGTATAACATCTGTCTCTTATACACATCTGACGCTGCCGACGACTCCTTACGTGTAG
>CAJXVG010000276.1 GCA_913061495.1 uncultured Winogradskyella sp. | reverse complement strand
CTATAATAGGTTTCCCACCCTAGAAAACTTTGAAGCCCAAATTGAAGAAAAGCGTCATTCTGAATTTATGTCAGAGTCTCACAGAAAAGTTCTTTTTGATACTTTGAAAACACAATATCAAAATATTGAAACTTCAGTGTTGACTTTAAAAAATATTGAAAATCTAAAAGCTAATAACACTTTCACCATAACAACAGGTCACCAATTAAACCTGTTTACGGGACCATTGTATTTTCTCTATAAAATTATTTCAACAATAAATCTTACTAAAGAATTAAAAGCCAAATATCCTAATTATAATTTTGTGCCAATCTATTGGATGGCTTCTGAGGATCATGATTTTGAGGAAATCAATTATTTCAATTTTAAAGGAAAAAAAATACAATGGAACAGTGATCAAACCGGAGCTGTCGGTCATTTTAAAACTGAGGGTTTAAAGGCTGTTTTTAATGTGGTATCAGCAGAATTTGGTCCAGGCAAACATGCCGAACAATTAAAAAATTGGTTTAAAGAAGCTTATATCAATCAAGATAATTTAGCCGATGCTACAAGATGCCTGGCAAACCAATTGTTTGGGGAATATGGCTTGGTTGTTTTAGATGCAGATGATAAAGCATTAAAACATCAATTCATTCCACAAATGAAAAAGGAATTGATAGAACAGGTTGCTTTTAAAACCGTTTCTGAAACCAATAATAAACTTGAAAAGTTAGATTTAACGATTCAAGTGAATCCAAGAAAAATCAATTTGTTTTACATAAAGGATGGATTAAGGGAACGCATTGTTGAAATTGAAGGTGAATATTCTGTTTTGGATACTGATATAAATTGGGATAAAAACGAATTATTAAAACACCTTAACGAATTTCCTGAGCGTTTTTCGCCAAACGTTATTATGCGTCCGCTATATCAAGAAGTGATTTTGCCTAATCTTTGCTACATAGGTGGCGGAGGAGAGTTAATTTATTGGTTGCAGTTAAAATCTAATTTTGAAGCACATGAGGTAACATTCCCAATGTTATTACTGCGAAATTCAGCTTTGATAAAGACTCAAAAACAATCAGAAAAATTAAAAAAATTGAATATTTCTGATTCAGATTTATTTTTGGACAGAGCAAGTTTTATCAATAAAAAAGTTCGAGAAATTTCTAATATAGATATTGATTTTTCAGAACAAGTAAATCATTTGGTAAAACAGTTTGAAAACTTATATCAACTCGCTGAAAAAACCGATAAATCATTTTTAGGAGCTGTAAAAGCACAAGAAGTAAAACAGCTTAAAGGCCTAAAACATCTAGAAAAGCGTTTGCTCAATGCACAAAAGAAAAAGTTAGCCGACCAAATTGAGCGTTGTACAGAATTACAAGAACAACTATTTCCTAATCAGAGTTTACAGGAACGAAACACAAATTTTTCAGAATTGTATTTGGAATTTGGAGACAATTTAATTCCACAGTTAATAAAAGTATTGGAACCTTTGAAGCGAGAATTTCTAATTCTAAATTTAAAATAATCAATGCATAAAATTGATATAGAACTTATTGAGATGACCTTAGATGTCATGAAATACGTAATAGGTAGAGTCTCTGCTACGGAACATCAAATAGGTAAACCTAAAAAAGCCGAAGATTTAAAAAAAGCCATAGGAGAAACAGTAACTCCAAAAGGTGTGGGAGGCGAGTATGCTTTTAATTTATGGAAAGAGCATTTGGCAAATGCAAATGTGCCTGTAGATCATCCTCGGAACTTGGCTTTTGTGCCTGCTTCACCAACAAGAGCAGCCATAATGTTCGATTTAATTACGTCAGCTTCAAGCATTCACGGAGCGTATTGGATGGAAGGTGCTGGTGGAATTTTCTGTGAAAATGAGGCCATGAGTTGGATCGTATCATTAACAGGAATGCCAGAAGGAGCTTTTGGAGTGTTTACAAGTGGAGGTACAGCTGCTAATTTATCAGCAATTGTAACAGCTCGCGAGCATTGGAGGGAAAATCCAGAATACAAGCGTGAAAAAGGCTTAATTATTACATCTAGCGGAGCACATTCTTCTATTAAAGCTATGGCAAAAGTGGCAGATGTAGATATTATATTGGTAGATTCTGAAGAAAGTTTAACTGGAGATCCGCTTCAAAAAACAATAGATAATTTAACAGAACACCAACGTAAATGTTTATTTGCCGTAGTAGCCACAGGAGGCACAACAAACGCTGGTATTATTGACGATTTACAAAGCATAGCAAAGGTGTGTAAAAACGAAAAGCTATGGTTTCATGTCGATGCGGCTTATGGTGGAGGAGCTTTAGTGGCAGATTCCGTACGTCATTTATTTAGTGGTATTGAGAAAGCGGATAGTATTACTATAGATCCACATAAATGGATGTTTTCTCCGTACGATTGTGGTGCTGTAATTTATAAAAACATGGAATTGGCAAAAAATGCCCATTCACAACAAGGCTCATATCTCGAAATTTTTAAAGATGAAGGAGCACATGGCTTTAATCCTACCGATTATCAAATACAACTTACAAGACGTGTTAGAGGGCTGCCGTTGTGGTTTTCACTAGCAACACATGGTACGGATAGATATAAAGAAGCGGTAGAACGAGGTATAGAATTGGCACAAATAGCCGGAAAATTAATAGAAAAACATCCCGATTTAGAGTTGGTAAGAGAACCTAGTTTGTCTTGTGTGTTGTACCTGTCTCTTATACACATCTCCGAGCCCACGAGACCGAGGCTGATCTCGT
>CAJXVG010000275.1 GCA_913061495.1 uncultured Winogradskyella sp. | reverse complement strand
CGAGATCAGCCTCGGTCTCGTGGGCTCGGAGATGTGTATAAGAGACAGGTCTTATTCCTTTTGCCAATATTGGGCAAACCTATAATTCACTAACTGTAGATACTAAAAATAAAATCACTGTTCCTTTATTTGGAGCTAGGGCTAGACACTTCAATTACTTAGAAACGGAAAATATATATTATTACAAAGTACCAACTCCTTGGACACGTTTAACATACAAAACAGCCTTTGAACAAGGCCAAATGTTAGATGCATTCTTTACAGTTAATCTTTCTAAACAGTTTAACTTCTCTATAGCCTATAAAGGACTACGTTCATTGGGTAATTATCAGAATGCTTTAACAAGTTCAGGAAATTTTAGATTTACAACAAACTACAAAACAAAGAATGGTAAATATAATGCAAAAGGACACATAGTGATGCAAGATCTGCTCAACCAGGAAAACGGTGGGCTAAAGGACGAAGACATAGAGAACTTCACATCGGGTGATGAAGAATTTATAGATAGGTCAGTTTTCGACCCCAACTTTGAAAATGCCGAAAATGTATTGGAGGGAAAACGCTTCTTTTTCAATCATTCCTACAATATAATTAAAAAGAACGATTCACTCAATAAAAACAACCTCTCCATAATAAATACAATTTCGTTTGAAGACAAATATTATCAGTTTTATCAAGACGCTCCCACAATAGACTTTTTTGGAGATAATTTCACCAATAACATAAATGACAAAGTAACATTAGAGAATTTTGAAACTAAATTAGGGTTCAGTTACTACAACAATATTTTAGGAAAAATCAATTTCAATTTAGAGTATACTAATATCAACTACGGTTATGGAGGAGTGGTATTGTTATTTCCAGAAGAATTAATACCTAATAGAATTAAAGCAGATTTTTTAGGCTTAAGTGCAGGTTATTCAAAAACCATTAAAAATATTAATCTATCCAGTACAGCAGGATTAAACCTTTCGGACGATTTTAGTGGAAATTTCATAAACGGTAACATAGACTTCAAATTAAATAAAGATATATTGCTTTTTGGAGGAATGAATATCAGTTCCAAACTTCCAAACTATAACTACCTTTTATATCAAAGCGATTATATCAATTACAACTGGTACAATCTCGGTTCTTATAATAATGTAAATACCCAACAGATTAGTTTTGGTCTAAAATCCAAAAAATTCTTCAATGCTTATGTGGACATTTCCAATATAGATAATTATACCTATTTCAATTTAGAAGAAACAATAGATCAAAACCGAATTATAAAACCACAACAATACAACAGCCCACTCCAATACCTTAGAATAAAAGCACAAAAGGAATTCAAGCTAGGTAATTTCGCATTAGATAATACTATAATGTACCAAAATGTAGTCAGTGATAATGATGTACTAAATGTTCCAGCCTTCATTACCCGAAACACATTATACTACTCAAATCAATTATTCAAAAAAGCAATGACGCTACAAACAGGTGTAACCTTCAATTACTTTACAGAATATAAGATGAATGGTTACGATCCATTATTAGCTGAATTCTATACGCAAAACGAAAATAAACTTGGAGGATTTCCACGGTTAGATTTCTTTATAAATGCCAAGATAAGACAAACACGTATTTTCCTAAAAGCAGAACATTTCAATTCTTCATTCACTGGTTACGATTATTTTTCTGCACCAAACTACCCTTATAGAGATTTCACAATCCGTTTTGGTTTAGTTTGGGATTTCTTTTTGTAAACATTACAGGCGTTCCGCTTTTTCCAAAAGGGGTTGCAAAAGCAGCCTCGCTATCCGCTATATCTTTTTTATGGGCCTGTTCCCTTACTAAAGTGCGTTACCTATATATGTTTAACCAGGAAGCTTCGTTTGTCAAAGCGAAAAAAAAGGATGCCGCTACTGTCGCTAACGCATTGCGCCAGTCCATTCCACTGCCTCTATTCGCCCAGCGCGCGTGGTCCGCTTTTGGCCCTGTAGGGTACCTTATGCATCTCAACAAAAAAAAATCAAGCCGCAAAAGGCTGTTTACAAGGGTCTTGTAAAAAAGATGAAAATAAAATGAAAAAAGGTGTTGTGGGAATGAAAAAGGGTTCTATATTTGCACCCCGAAACAAAGACAACGAGTCAAGTTTCACACGTTCATTACCATAAAGAAAGCGTCACCTGAAAAAAAATAATTTTTTTTCAAAAAGATGTTGCGGGAATGAAAAAAGGGTTTTATATTTGCACCCGCTTAGCGAGGAAACGAGCTGGGGAAACAAAAAAAGTTCATTAACATATTGAATTGACAGCGTAAGATTCAGCCGGAAACGGCGGAATCAGACAAGAGAATAGATCATTTAGAGTACTGGAATAATTCCTATTAGTTGTTAAAGAAATAGCCGCAAGGCTTAAAATTTAACGATGAAGAGTTTGATCCTGGCTCAGGATGAACGCTAGCGGCAGGCCTAACACATGCAAGTCGAACGGTAACAGGAAAGAGCTTGCTTTTTTGCTGACGAGTGGCGCACGGGTGCGTAACGCGTATACAATCTACCTTTTACAGGGGGATAGCCTTTAGAAATGAAGAATAATACCCCATGGCAAGCAGGTGTGGCATCACAACTGCTTTAAAGTTTCGGCGGTAAAAGATGAGTATGCGTTCTATTAGCTAGATGGTGTGGTAACGGCACACCATGGCAACGATAGATAGGGGCCCTGAGAGGGGGATCCCCCACACTGGTACTGAGACACGGACCAGACTCCTACGGGAGGCAGCAGTG
>CAJXVG010000274.1 GCA_913061495.1 uncultured Winogradskyella sp. | reverse complement strand
GAGATCAGCCTCGGTCTCGTGGGCTCGGAGATGTGTATAAGAGACAGCAATAATTATCTTTTATTCTACATCAACAACAGAATCGAATTAAGCGGATTAGTTTGTAGATTCAAAATAAACGATAAAAAACGAAATGATTTTACATTAGGTTTCGCTAAAGTTATAAATCAAGAATATCCAAAAGATACTGAATTAATAGAGACATTTAATACATTTCAAAATCATACAAGGACAATGTTAGAAAAACTAAATCGGTTCACTTATGGAAATGAAATAGCAGATAAAAAAGGCACACTAATGGTTAAAAACAAAGTCGGAATTGATTATGTGCCATTTGTAAACAAAAAGGATGCATTTAAAGATATTTTCTCAACAGATAATGAAAGCGTATCAGCAGAAAATGGTAACAAAATCTATTTAATGTTTAATCCGAGAAATGGCTACACGAAAATTGGTAGAAGTATTAAACCAAAAGTTAGAGAAAAAACCCTTCAAGGAGAAGACCCAGATACTGAAATTATAGCTTTGTGGAATTCACCACAATCAACGGAAAAGGAATTACATAATATATTTAATGAAAAAAGAATTCGTGGAGAATGGTTTGATTTGGGAATATCGGATTTGATAGAAATTAAAGAAAAAATGAAATAAAAAAAACTGGCTACAACAATGGCTATAAGTAATTGCTTGTTCTCGCCTACTTCTGAAAATCCTCGCGGATTTTCAGTTTGGTGTGTACTTGCAAAGTAAAGTGCTAAACCACGCAACTACTCATAGCCGAGACCGTTAACTCTAATAAGACAGCGCAGTTTCAAAATCGGAATTTTAAGCAAAAAACAAGATATTTACGCTGGAACTGAATGCAAAAACTCACTCGAAATCTGAATTTTAAAACGTTGGACTGACAATCACTACGCACGAATTTTTACTCTTACGATAACTATCGGAACTGGAAACTCACTCAGCCGGAATTTTATTACACTGGATTTCTTAGCTCGTATGCGAAATCTGTATCGGAAAAGCAACGCTCGAATTTATACTCATAATCTGAAACCAATATCGCGGAATTTTAGAATGAGCTTCTACTCTATTCAAACTGGAATTAAATAAAAAACAAAGCAATTACTAGAGTTAACACCGTGTATAACTAATTGCTTCATTGAGCCTACTTGCGAATATTCCTTCGGAATATTCACAGGTTCGTAAAAGTTTGCTAACTTAGTTGCTAAACCACGCAACTAATCATACACAAACACGTTGTCTTGCATATAAAAAATCATTTTCCGAAAAAACTCACGTCGATTTCAACGCTGAAAAGCGAAATAAAATTCAATTCTGCGAATTAAAATCTATTCAAAACGGAATTTTTTGTATTTGGAAATTCGATTGATTTTCACTCGGCTGAGAAATAATTTCGATGTAACATCTGACAATTGAGATTAATGTTTAGCCGAGAAATTGAGATGCAAAATCGAAAATTAATGGCTGAAATTCGAGATTAAATTCAATACCGAAAATTAAAATCTAATCAGCGAAATTGACAATCAAAACTGACATTTAATTCGACTCAGACGATGAAAATCTGTTCGCAATTAAGTTCTAAAAACCCAACTCGAAATCTGACTAAAATAGGAGCGAAGCGGATAATTTTAACGACAAATAATTTTACTCTGAATCAAGAAATACGAAAATACGCAAGACAACACTGTGTATACGCAATAGCTGGTTTTGTGACTGAAACCAAAGTTTGGGATAATTTGCTAACTTTGAGACTGATTTGAAAAGATAAAGATTTTTTGCGCGCTACTGCGCATACACGAAACCGTTGTGCAACATACCCAAAAAAACCCGAACTGAAATTTGAAAGAATCGTTAAAAATCATATTTGACTTCCTAATCGAGAATCGAATTTATAATAAGGAACTGCAAACCAGATATTATTCTGGAATTGTAAAACCACAGAATAGTAAAGCGGAAAAAATCGTTTCATTATTGTATCATACAGCAAATACGCAAAGTCAACCGAAAATTGACAATCTTGCAGAATTTTACAAAAAAATATACGAGAATACGGATTTACTAAATTCGTTTTCAGGATTTATGTCTGTAATAAGTTCGAAAGGAATTGAAACGAATAATTATAGCGGACTTTATAACGGAATGAAAAACCAAAATGGTTGGGGAGAAAAGACTTCTGCCCTATTTGCAAAGTCAATTTTTCAATTGCATAATAATGAATATCCGAATGAATTGAGAATTTGGAATGATGCACCAACAGATTTAGAGAAAAACGACTGTTTTTATTTACCAGTCGATGCAGTTATAATTGCGATTTTTAAGAATATACAACCAAAAAATTGGAATTTTAAGAACGTTAATCAAATAATCGGAGAAAATTATAGTGGAAAAGATATTGAGGTTTGGGACGATTTATGGTTTTGGGGTTTTATTTCTCAAATCGGAACTGGAGACGGACGAAAAATGGGCTGGAATTTAAACAAATATTGGACTTTAAGAGAAAGTGATAAAAGCAAAAAAAAGATTGCGGAAATTAAAACTAAAACGGAACAATTTCTGAATATATTGAGTAAAAGTACGTTGCACAACACCGTGTATAATTAATTGCTAATCAGGTGCTTACTTACGAAAATCCCTTCGGATTTTCTATTCGGTTTTTATTTGCTAACTTTAGTGCTTAACCACGCAACTAATCATACACAAACACGTTGCCAACAATGCGTGAGCAAGTTTGCTAATTTGAAAAAAGCTTAGTTTCTGTCTCTTATACACATCTCCGAGCCCACGAGACC
>CAJXVG010000273.1 GCA_913061495.1 uncultured Winogradskyella sp. | reverse complement strand
CGAGATCAGCCTCGGTCTCGTGGGCTCGGAGATGTGTATAAGAGACAGGGTTACAAGAGATATTGAAGAAAATTATCCTGAACTTCAAAAATACTTAGACGAAACAAGAAGTACATTACCAGAGGGAGATAACTCTAGTGCAGAGCTTAAGGAAGAGGATTTGAGAAACTATCTAGATCAACTCAAGGAAATGATAGAAAATTATAAAAAAGAACATTAAAAAAAAGCCTTGAGAAATCAAGGCTTTTTCAGTAAATGTTTTTTCCAAAGGTTATAACTATAAATTTTTGATTAATGCCTCAATTCGTTGAACAGACTCTGCTTTACCAATCATAAACATTATTTCAAAAACATCTGGGCCTTGTAATGCACCTACTAAAGCCAATCGCAATGGCATCATTACTTTTCCAAAACCTATCCCATGTTCAGTTATCCAACCTTTTAGATTAGTTTGTAGATTTTTAACCGTAAAATCATTGGTGGCTGTTATAATTTGAATGGTTTTTTGCATCAATTCCACTGTATCATCTTTTATAGCTTTTTTAGTTGCTTTTTCATCAAAAGTTTGCGGTGCGACGAAGAAAAAATGACTTAAATCCCAAAATTCACTTACAAAAGTAGCACGCTCCTTAATTAATCCAACCACCAAAGCAATATAGTTGGTATCAATTGTTGACAGCTCATTTTGTGAGGATTTAAACTGTTCAGCTAAATCCAAATCGAGTTGTTGTTGCATATAATGGTGATTAAACCATTTTGTTTTGTCTGGGTCAAAACGAGCACCTCCTTTATTTACTTTTGATAAATCAAAGGTTTCTACCAATTCTTCAAGGCTAAAAATTTCTTGTTCTGTTCCTGGGTTCCAACCTAAAAAAGCTAAGAAATTTACAACTGATTCCGGGAAATACCCTTCTTCTTTATAGCCTTTAGAAACAGATCCGTCTGGCGCTGTATATTCCAATGGAAATACCGGAAAGCCCATTTTATCACCATCACGCTTACTTAATTTCCCCTTTCCTGTTGGTTTAAGTATTAATGGTAGGTGTGCAAATTGTGGTGCATCCCAACCAAAGGCATCGTATAACATTTGGTGTAATGCTAGTGACGGCAACCATTCTTCACCACGAATTACATGGGTAATTTCCATTAAATGGTCATCTACTATGTTGGCCAAATGATATGTTGGCATTCCATCGCTTTTAAATAAGACCTTATCATCTAAGGTATTTGTTTCAATAGCAATGTCTCCACGAATTATATCTTTGAGATGCAGTGTTGTGTCTTGGGGAGATTTAAAACGAATCACATAATCTTCACCAGCATCAATTTTAGCTTGTGTTTCTTCTTCTGTAATCACTAAAGAATTTACTAAGCGTCCTTTTTCTCTGTTGTGCCAATTGTAAATAAAGGTTTTTCCTTCGGCTTCGTGGCCTTTTCTATGGGCATCTAATTGTTCTGCTGTATCAAAAGCGTAGTAGGCTTTGCCCTCAGAAATTAATTGATTTGCATAGGCTTTATATATATGCTTACGTTCGCTTTGTCTATAGGGACCAAATTGTTCATTTTTTCCTGGGCCTTCATCAAAAGAAATACCACACCAATTTAGGGATTTAACAATATAATCTTCTGCACCTTCAACATAACGGTTTTGATCAGTATCCTCAATTCTAAGGACAAAATCACCACCATGTTTTTTGGCAAATAAATAGTTGAATAAAGCGGTTCTTACACCACCAATATGAAGAGGCCCTGTTGGACTTGGCGCGAATCGCACACGTACTTTTTTAGACATAATTCTGAATTAAAGCACAAAGATAGAATTATAGCTTTGAAGTTTGAAGTGTGGAGCCCTAAGTTTTTGTAATAAGAGACGATATTATTTTAAAACCACCGATTTTGGGACGCGCTTATTCATCACCGAAAACCAAATAGGTGGAATCATGGCCAAAACCATGGAGGTAGGATATCCAAACGGCATTTGAGGACTATCTTCATGGCAATCCAATAACTGATATTTTTTTGAGGATTTAAAGTGGTGGTCACTGTGTCTGGTTAATTCATACAAAACAATTCTACCTATAACGTGATTGGAATTCCAAGAATGTATTTCCTTAACGCGTTCATATCTACCAGACTTTGTTTTGAGCCGTATTAAGCCATAATGCTCTATATAGTTAACAGTTTCGAGGAGTATAAACCCAATTATTCCTGCTAAAAGAGCAAATATTAAAGCTGTAGTTCCTAAAATTAAAGTTACAGATATCAAATAAGATAATTGAAAAACCAAATACCAAAGCATATCATTTTTAATTGAAAAGAAAGATTTATGGTTATTTTTTAGAAGTTTACCCTGAAGCTTCCAAGCATTAAAATATTGTCTAAAAGTTGAAGTAAACCAAAACGAATAAACGCTTTGGTTATAGCGTGCCGTAGCAGGATCTTCTGGTGTTGCTGCATGTAAATGGTGTCCAAAATTATGTTCAATATAAAAATGCATATAAAATGAGGGCAGAAGTAAGGCTTTACCTAAAAAACGTTCTTTGGTGGTTTGTCTATGGCCAAGCTCGTGTGCTACATTGATTCCATTAACACCCAATACAATGCCAACGGATATAATAAGTCCAATAAATTCATGGCTTTCTAAATTAAAGTTAGATACAGTAAATAATGCAAAAAACAACAAACTATATACAATGGGTAAATTTAAATAAAGCAACCAATCAAAAATTGTTTGTTTTAATTTGTGTTCTGCTTCTTCTGGCTTTAAATTATTGTTATCCACTGAAAACCTGTCTCTTATACACATCTCCGAGCCCACGAGACCGAGGCTGATCTCG
>CAJXVG010000272.1 GCA_913061495.1 uncultured Winogradskyella sp. | reverse complement strand
TACACGTAAGGAGTCGTCGGCAGCGTCAGATGTGTATAAGAGACAGGTAACCAACCTTGTAACAATTGTAACATTACAGTATTTTTAAGGTGTTTGCGAAATATTTTAGATATAGAATTATTGAATTACTATTAATAATGTTTTACAATTCTAAATGAGAAAAAATTATTGTGTTTTATTGATATAATCAGAAGGCGAACAGTTGTAGGCCTCCTTAAAACATTTGGTAAAATAAGAATGGTCATTAAACCCTACCATATAAACAATTTCTGAAATATTAGCATCACTTTTTTTAAGGAGTGTTGATGCTAGTTTTAGGCGTTGGGAGCGTACAAACTCAGTTGTAGTTAAACCTGTAAGAGCTTTTAATTTTCGGTGCAGTTGCATACGACTCATACCTAAAGCATTACTAAAATCGTCCACATTAAAGGAAGCTTCAGTTAAGTTATCGTTTAAAACCATTTGTATTTTTTCAAAAAATTTCTCATCAAAATTAGATATTGCAATATCCTTAGGCGTTAACACCAATTCTTGACTGTAACGTTCTTGAAGTTTTTTTCTGGTAATAATTAAATTTTTAACCTTGGTTTGTAATAGTTTTATTTTAAATGGTTTGGTAATATAATCGTCGGCTCCTGTCTGTAAACCTAGGTATTGATCCTCATCTTCTACTTTTGCTGTCAAAAGCACAATTGGGATATGACTGGTACGCTCATCTTGTTTGAGTTGTGATGTCAAGTCAATACCATCTACAAAAGGCATCATAACATCAGAGATAATAATGTCTGGTATCAATTCAATAGCTTTTTCAATACCTATTTTACCATTTTCTGCCTCAACAACTTGATAATTATTTTTAAAGGATGATTTTATAAACGTTCTAATATCGCTTGAATCTTCTACTACTAATAAAATTGGTAAATCTTCATCAATTGGTTGCAATGGTTCATCCTCAATACCCTCTACAGATTTATAATTTGATTGTGAGATGTTTATAGGATTTTCTACACGTTCATCAATGGTAAATTGATCTTTTAGCACAGGAAGCGTTACCATAAACACTATAGTGTTACGTGCCATATTATTATCTACGGCTATTTTACCATGGCTTAAGTTTACCAGCTCTTTGACCAAAGACAAGCCTACACCAACACCATCTGCGTTTTCATCTTCTTGGTAAAAACGGTTAAAAATTGCTTCAATATGTGATTTTGAAAAATGATGTCCTTCATTTTCAACGTGCATTTGTAAATTACCGTTTATGAATTTGGCTTTAAAAAATATTTGTCCGTTTTCTGGTGTGTATTTTAAGGCATTAGCCACCAAGTTGGTGACGGTTTTTTCAATAATATCTTTATCAAACCATACCTGTTCTAAATTATCAATATTTACATGATACTCTATGTTTTTTTGGTCTGCTATATGCTGAAATGACGCTGTTATGGCTTTTAACAACTCTGATAAGTTACCTTGACTCACTTTTAATTTTAAATAACCGGCTTCTAATTTTGAAAGGTCCAGCATTTGGTTCACTAAGTTTAATAGATATTGTGAGTTACGTCTTATCATTTGAAACTCTTGCCTATCCTCAGTATTGAGATCTTTTTTGTCTAAACGTTTGTTAATAGGTCCTGAGATTAAGGTCAATGGTGTTCTAAATTCATGAGAAATATTGGTAAATAATTTAGATTTAAAATTATCTAGTTCCTTGAATTTTTTTGCTGTTTTTTGTCTGTTTCGGTATAGAACAAAAAAGAATAGACCACCTATTGTCGTTAGGCCAATTCCACCTAAAAGTAAATTGCGTTGATTGGTTTTTTGTTGTTCTACAAGTTCGTTTTCGGATTTTAATATTGCAATTTGTTGTTTTTTATTTTCAGTTTGATATTGAGTTTCTAAATTTCTAGAAAAAGTTCGATTAGCTTTTTTATTAAGCTCAATCTTTAACAAATAAGCATCCTTATAATACTTACTAGACTTATCATAATTGCCTAACGCCTCATAACATATCGCCAAATCTCTTAAGCAGCGGTGATAAATTTCACTTTCAATATTGCCTGTAGTTTGAAATAATGTATTTGAATCTACAAGAAAAGTTAGTGCCTTACTATATTCTTTTTTGTCGTACCTTAAAAAATGACCAAAATAATATTTTGCTTTTGCCATTTCAAGATCATTGCCTCTACCTTCTAAGTACAGAATAGCCTTATAGCGAGATTCCTCACCTTTTATAGGGTTGTCTTGCTCTAGATAATAAACAGATTCAATTAAATAGAGGCGTGAAATTTTGTCTTCATCTCCATTGTTTTTCTTTAGATAATAATTAAGACCTCTATCAACATATAATTTTGCTTCATCATAACGTTTTGTGAGCTGACAATAATCGGCCAATTTAAGATATGCTAGATGTATACTTTCTTGAGAGTCTATTTCTTCTGCTAACTTTAAGGCTTCTCTACCTAAGACGTAAGCTACTTGAGAGCTCTCTTTTGTAAATGTTAGTTTAGAAATTTCTGCACGTTTTAGAATTGCTAAAACAGTTGTGGAGTTCTTAATACTATGTTTCTCTGATATTGAATCAATTTTTAATAATAAAGGTAAAGCTATAGCATAATCTTCCCTTTTATGAAAAATATTGGCTTGTGAAAAATAAATTTCTGAAAGTACTTTCCAATTTTTATTAGCTTTTGCCTTTTGAAGTAAATTATTTAAGGAATCAATTTTCTTTTTTTCCTGGGCATAAAAAATCAATGATAGAACTAACAAAAAAGTAAGAAGCCTATATTTCATAGCTGTCTCTTATACACATCTCCGAGCCCACGAGACCGAGGCTGATCTC
>CAJXVG010000271.1 GCA_913061495.1 uncultured Winogradskyella sp. | reverse complement strand
ACGAGATCAGCCTCGGTCTCGTGGGCTCGGAGATGTGTATAAGAGACAGCGCTTACGCTGAGATACTGGTAAATGAGACCCATCTTTCATTACTATATAACCACCATCTTTTTTTATATATGCTTTTAAGTATGCAATATTTATAAGATGACTTTGGTGTATGCGTTCAAAACCGTGCTCGCTCAACAAATCATCATACTCTTTTAATGTTTTTGAAATTAAAATTGGTTTTTGATTTTTTATATAAAATCTGGTATAGTTGTCTTCACTTTCGCATCTTATAATATTTCCTATCTCAAAAAGATGAATACCATCTGAGGTTGACAGAGCAATACGCTTAAACGTATCTACTTTTTTACTGATATTCTCCAGCAGTAAATCAATATTAGAAAAACTAGACACGCGCTCAATACTACTTTTAATTTTGTGAATTACCTGTTTTAATTCGTCAGGATCCACAGGTTTTAGCAAAAAGTCTAATGCAGAAAACCGAAATGCCTTTATGGCATATTTTTCATGCGCTGTAATAAATACGATATTGGTATTTATTTTACCTTCAACACTAGTTAAATGCTCTAAAATATCAAAGCCAGTACCATTGGTTAATTGTATATCCAAGAATACAACTTGAGGTTTTTTATTCAGAATTTCTGCAGCTCCATTTTTCACATCATCTGCTTCACCAATAATATCAATTTCTGGTGCATAGCGTTGCAATAAGCCTTTCATACCATTGCGTAAATTAATATCGTCATCTATTATTACTGCTGTTATCATTTTAGTCTATGTATTGGATGGGTAAATAAATAATCACTTTAGTGCCTAAGCTTTTTCCGTTGGCATCCTTGATTTGAAAGCATTCCAAACTCGCCTTTGCGTTGGTTAATTTTGTGATCATTTTGAGGCGTTTTCTTATAATGTCCAAAGCCATTGATTTATGAATTTGTACGGATTCTTTCTTTAATTTAACAGAGTTATCTATGCCAATTCCGTTATCTATTATCGTACAGATTATTGTGTTCTGGTCCGTAGAAAAATCTATAGTTATAGTTCCTTTTTCCTTTTTAGCAACCACACCATGTATTATGGCATTTTCTACTAAAGGCTGAATTAACAAAGGTGAGATTGCAACAGCGTCTTCTATGGTTTCACTTTTTGTAATACTGAAATCAAAAATATTGTTAAAGCGTAATTGCTCAAGCTCTAAATAATTCTGAAGACTTTCAATTTCTTTTTCTATAGGAATAAGCACCTCTTTAGAATACTCTAAAGTTAAACGCATTAGTTTAGAAAATTTTGCCAGATATTTTATGGCATGGTCAGTTCCATTATTTATTATAAATCCAGAAATAGCACCCAAACAGTTAAAAATAAAATGCGGATTCATTTGTAAATGCAACGCTTTTTGTTCGTAGGCAATTAATTCATTCTGTAAGGTCAATCGTTTTTTTAGTTGCGTTTTGTTGTAGTACAAAAAGATAAAACCAAATAAAAACAGCGCTGCAATTGCTATAAAAGTTAATTTTATTTTATTTTGTTTTGCCTCCTCAACTCTTATCAGCTCTTCTTTTTCGCGTTCTAACTTTTCTAAACTTTCTTTTTTTTCGTACTCAAAGTTCATTTCTGCCTGTACGCCTTTTCTAATACTCTGTTCATTTGAAAGGGAATCTTGAAATTTTGAAAATAATTTATGGTGCCTTAAGGCTTCTGGCAAATCATTCTGTTTCTCGTACGCTTGGCTTAACACTTTTTCTGAAAGTGTTATTTGCTCTAAAACATTGGTTTTTTTAGCCAACTCCAATGACTTTATTGCATTTTGTATTGCTTTTTTATATTGATTCTGGCGTAAATACAATTGGCTTTTAAACAAGTATGTATCTGCAATCCCAAATTTATCGTTTATACTGTTAAACGCTAAAATAGCTTTATCCCAATGCTCAAGGGCAGTCTCTTCATTATTAGTTTCCTTATAGTATAAACCTATACTATTATGCCATTCACCCAATGCTCTTGGATTGGTTTTTACGTCATTTTCAGCTTTATTGTAATACGATAAAGCTTCAGGGTATTTTTTAAGTTTCAGATAGCAATTGGCCATATTTGTTAAGGTAATACCTATATTTTTATCATTTAATTGTTGCTGTATCACTTTAGCTTTTTCAAAATAGTGAAGTGCTTTGCTAAATTCATTTTGCGACTTGTAAGCAACACCTACGTTATTATATAAACGCGATAGCATATTTACTTCATCGAATTCCTCGTAAATTTTAATGGATTTTAAATAGTATTGAAATGCTCTAGAATAGTTACTTTGCTCAGATGAGATAATCCCTATACTTCCATAAACTCTGGCTAGGCTTTTCTTTACTTCATCCGTTTGGCTGTTCTCTAAAAGAATCTCAAAAACTGTTTTTGCATCTAAAAAATAATTGACGGCTTTCTCATAATTTCCTAATATAATATTGCCATTGCCCAAGTTTATGTAAGCATTACCTTCTTCACGTTTCTCCTTTAGTTCTTTTGCTAATTGAAGTGCCTTTTTTCCATAAGCGATTACTTGCTCTCCACTGCTTGTTTTGTAGGCGTTGGAAATAGCGTTTAAAAGTTTAAGTTTTTCAACTCTGTCTGTTTTTTGAGGTAATGTGGAAACCAGACTATCTGCTAATTGATTCTGAGATTGAAGAGTAAAACAAGCAAATAGAAATAGAAAATAATAGATTTTTTTATTCAAGATAAAAGCAATTTACCTATCAAATATACTATTTAGATTAAGGAAATAAGTTGTGAATTAGAATTTGATGGCTTTAACTTAGAATTTGTACTATTTATAGACTGTCTCTTATACACATCTCCG
>CAJXVG010000270.1 GCA_913061495.1 uncultured Winogradskyella sp. | reverse complement strand
GGAGTCGTCGGCAGCGTCAGATGTGTATAAGAGACAGAATATGTGATATAAGTTTCATAATAAAAACATAAACTACTATTTAACTTACAAATTATAATTAAAAATAAAAAATTAATACTAAAAATAATCCTGAGCCCAAAAATCAGATTCTTAACTTTGTAATGTGTAAGTAAAAATGGGTATATAACATGAAACTAATAATACTGTCTTTCCTCCTATGTTGTATTGGGATAAATGCACAATCCACATGGCAACCCACTCCAAATATCTTATCTAATCCAAATGGTCAACGTTTTGATGATGTGTTTTTTTTAGACAGTAATCTTGGTTGGGCAGCTAATGGCTTTTATGCAGCTATATATAAAACTACTGATGGAGGTATTAACTGGACCGAACAACTCAATGAAAATGATATTTCGGGTGGATATTATTTTAGAAATATTGAATTCTTAAATGAAGATATTGGTTTTATTGGCACTCTAAATGGTACATTCTTTAAAACCATTGACGGAGGCTCTAATTGGACTGAAGTAGCAAATATTTCCCCAAATCCTAATGCCATTTGTGGCTTAGATGCGGTTGGATCTTCAACAATTTACGGTTGTGGTGCATACTTTAATCCAGCCCATATAATAAAATCCACAGATAGTGGAGACACTTGGACATTTATAGATATGTCGAGTTTTGCCAATGCGTTGGTAGAAGTACTGTTTTTAGATGAAACTACAGGATTTGCATCTGGTCGCAACGATGATGGCGGACTCATTTTAAAAACTACGGATGGAGGTTTATCTTGGACAGAAATATACAATACCAATGTGAGTGGTGAGTATGTATGGAAATTGCAAACTCTACAAGGTAATGACAACATTATGTTTGGAGCTGTTTCCTCGATAACGCCTAATAACGGTAAATTAATTAAATCCGCAGATGGTGGAGAAAACTGGCAAGATTTTGAAGCTCCAGAAACCGATATCCAAGCAGTTGGTTTTATTACTGAAAACCATGGTTGGATGGGAGGACATACAACTGGTTTTTACGAAACTTTAGATGGCGGACAGACTTGGACCAACTTAGATATTGGCAATAATCTAAACCGTATTTTTATTGTTAATTCCACTACGGCTTATGCATCTGGCACAACCGTTTACAAATACACTGAAGCAACCTTAAGTACTGAAGATTTCGTACCAGAAAACAATAAACATTTAGAAGTTCAAATTCTTAAAAATCCAGTGGAAACACATCTAGAATTTACAATAAACTTTTCTGGCGATGACAATATTCTGATAGAGTTGTATGACATAAATGGTAAATTTATAAAACAATTATCTCGTGATATTATTTATCAGAGCACTCTTAAAACCTATAATTTTAATGTTTCAGGTTTAGCTTCTGGCACTTATTTTATTGATTTTCACAATAATTCTGGAAGATCTTCTCTAAAATTTATAAAGAAATAAGTTTTGAATCTGTAAATTTTAATAGTTCTTTACGACACCTTCTACACAGAATCATCTAATTTTAACGAAACAAAATTTAAAAGACATTATGAAAACAACCAAACTAATTTCAACAATTGCATTTGCATTTATGATGCTATTATCATTTAATGCCGAAGCACAAAAATTTGCAGGAATGGACAAAAGCCCTATGGATGCTGCTTCATTTCCTAGTGATTACAAAATGTCTGATAAACTAATTAAAGTAGTTTACAGCAGACCACAACTAAAAGGGAGAGATATAAATACTCTGGCTAAACCTGGTGAAGTATGGAGACTCGGGGCTAATGAAGCTGCTGAGCTACACTTGTACACTGATATGGAATTGAACGAGAAGGAGATAGATCCTGGTACTTACACCATGTATGCGATTCCAGGAGAAAAAGAGTGGACAGTCATTGTTAGTAAAGACCTCAATGTTTGGGGAAGTTATTTCTATAAAGAAGATAACGATGTTGCCAGAATTAAAGTTCCTGTAACAAAAGGGGAAGAATCTTTAGAAGCATTTTCTATTGCTTTTGAAAAAGCCGATGATGGTGTACATATGCACATGGGCTGGGGAACAACACGAGTTGCCGTACCTTTTATGAATGATTAAGCTAGAAGCTAAAAGAAAAAAAAAGTTCTGATGGAGTAAAATCTATCAGAACTTTTTTATTTTAATTCTACAGCTTAATTAAAACTACCGTAAACCTCGACTGAAAACTATATTTTAAGGGATATTCAAATACTTATGTGTTTGCAGTGACACTTTCCATTTTGGATTTGCCATTACATAATCCACAATCTGTGGCATCATTTTATCACGTTTACTCCACTCAGGTTGTAAATATAAAATGCAGTTACCATTTATTTTTTCAGCCTGCTCTTCAGCAAAACGGAAATCGTCTTTATTATATATTATACATTTAAGCTCATGGGCTTTTCCGTAGATCTCTTCGGTTGGTAATTTCATCTTTTTTGGTGATAGACAAATCCAATCCCATTCGCCAGTTAACTTATAAGCACCAGAAGTTTCAATATGTGTTTGCACTCCTTTAGCCTTAAGTTGCTCCGTTAAAGGCTTCATATCCCACATCAAAGGTTCTCCTCCAGTTACAACTATTGTATTACTATATTTTACGGCATTCTCAACGATTTTTTCAGTTTCAGTAGGTGGATGCAATTCTGCCAACCAACTTTCTTTTACATCGCACCAATGGCATCCTACATCGCAACCACCAATTCTAACAAAATAAGCTGCGGTACCTTTATGAAATCCTTCCCCTTGAATGGTGTAAAACTCTTCCATCAATGGTAAAAGCAATCCTTTATCTATTAACTCCTGTCTCTTATACACATCTCCGAGCCCACGAGACCGAGGCTGATCTCGT
>CAJXVG010000269.1 GCA_913061495.1 uncultured Winogradskyella sp. | reverse complement strand
CGAGATCAGCCTCGGTCTCGTGGGCTCGGAGATGTGTATAAGAGACAGAAAAATACAACGCTCGACAGACGAAGTATCGTTAACATAGAATCAAACGAAGTTCCAGAATGTGATGGAATCATTGGTGGACCACCTTGTCAGAGTTGGAGTGAAGCCGGGTCAAAACGTGGTATAAATGACAAACGAGGACAGTTATTTTTTGACTTTATACGAATATTAAAAGCAAAACAACCTAAATTTTTTCTTGCAGAAAATGTAAGCGGAATGCTTTTAAATAGACACAGTGAAGCTTTAAAAAATATTAAACAGCTTTTTAAAGAAGCTGGATATAACTTATCTTTCAAATTGCTAAACGCATCTGATTTTGATGTTCCGCAAGACCGAAAACGAGTATTTTTTGTTGGTATTCGGGAAGACCTCGATTTTAAGTTTAAGTTTCCTAAATCACTTAAAGAAAAAGTAACTCTTGAACAAAAAATAGCTGATTTGCAAAATGCAGTTGTTCCTGCTAAAGAAGGAAATAAAACTAATAAGGAAAATTGTAAAATTCCAAATCACGAATATATGATTGGCGGATTTTCATCAATGTTTATGTCAAGAAACAGAGTGCGAAGTTGGGACGAGCAATCTTATACAATTCAAGCAGGTGGTAGACACGCACCACTTCATCCACAAGCACCTAAAATGAAATTTATAGAACAAAACAAACGTATTTTCGTTCCTGGAAAAGAAAATTTATATAGAAGATTAAGTGTAAGAGAATGTGCGAGAATTCAAACTTTTCCCGATGACTTTATTTTTTATTATAAACATATTGCAGCTGGCTATAAAATGATAGGTAACGCAGTTCCTGTCAATCTTGCAAAACATATTGCCATAAGCATAAAGTCGCAAATTGAAAATGCAGAAAAGAAACAAAAACCAGTTTCAAAAAGAAAAATGGAATTAGAAAATACGTTATCATAATTTATGGCAAGTCAAACAGTAAATGGTAAAGCCTTCGAATATGCTTTACTTATTGAATTTTATGAACGCTTAAATAACATTACTAGCGTTTCAATATCAATGAATGAACCTTACAATACAGCAAAAGGCTTTTTTGATGGTTTTAGAGAGAACGAGCAAGATACATTTAGGATAACAGCGAGTGCTTCAATTAATTTCCTAATAGATATAGAACCAAGATTATCAAACGGTATTAACAAAGATGATATTTTAGTTTTAGAATTAGTTAGCGATAAAGCTGGTCAAACTGGAGACGTTCGAGATGTTTTGATAATTCGGTCGATACAGAAATGGGAAATCGGTATTTCGGCTAAAAATAATCATAGAGCAGTAAAACATTCAAGATTATCACAAAAAATAAATTTTGGAGAGAAATGGCTTGGCGTTAGTTGTTCTCAAGATTATTTTCAGGAAATTAAACCAATTTTCGATATGCTAACAGATTTAAGAGCTAAAGATAAATCAACAAAATGGACTTCTATTGAGAATATGCACGAAGTTGTATATATTCCTATATTGAATGCTTTTCGAAAAGAATTGCTTCGTCTTGACAAAGAAAATCCAAATGTTGTAGCAGAAAATTTAGTGCAATACTTAATTGGCAATCAGGATTTTTACAAAGTCATT
Source organism: uncultured Winogradskyella sp. (assembly GCA_913061495.1). Lineage (GTDB taxonomy): Bacteria > Bacteroidota > Bacteroidia > Flavobacteriales > Flavobacteriaceae > Winogradskyella. Next base: position 1,307 of record CAJXVG010000269.1, on the reverse strand, counting down.
AAAGGAAAAAAGAAAGTTGAAATTCAAGCATATAATTTACACGGAACTCTGAATCTGCCATTTGAAAAAGTCAAACCAAAAGCAAAAATTCCTAAATTAAAATTACCGACAAGATTAATCGAAATTGTCTATCAAGAGAACTCAACCACAACATTATTGGTTTCTTTAAATGAAGGTTGGCAAATATCATTTAGAATTCATAATGCTAGTTCTAGGGTTGAGCCATCATTGAAATTTGACATAAATTTAGTAAGCGCACCTCATACTTTATTTACAAACCACATATTTGTGAATGGATAAGCCAACGCTAAAAGCCATACACATTTGCAATTCGCACCAGCCAATGCTCTATCCAAAAATTGCAAAAGAGTATGTCTTTGCCAACGCTGAAAACCAAGCAAGACGGAATAAACCCAGTGGGTAACAACGTATATAAAAAATAGCGGTTTATCGTTTAATCGAAATAAAATAAGTAAATTAGAGGTCTGTTATTATCCGAAAAGTTAGTGCTAAAAACCCGCTACTTTTCATATACAAGACCGTTGTGTGTAATTTGACTGGCTCTAAAGAATGACTATGAAATTATAAGTATAGAATCAAAAATCACGAAAATAAAAATGGACATTCTATCAATTAAGAACAACTTAAAGACATTATTAGAAGATTATACAAAATTGATTTCAGAATCCGTTAATTCGAAAATTCCTTCATTGATAATAGAATATAATGAAAAAGCAATGTTGGAAATCAAACCTTTAAAAAACAAATTTGGGTTTAATAGTTCAATCTATCAAAAAGAATCAGAAAAAATAATGAACACATTTCTGGAATTTTTGAAAGATTGGGCGAAAAACAACTCTTTAGATGATTTAATTAAATATACTTCGAATTACCCAAATCAAGATAGTCTAATTATGTTATACAAGGGAGTTCAACTTGATTTGAAATATGAAGATGTAAAAATCGAAGATATGTTAAACCCTAACACATCATCCACAAATATTTCCACAAGTAAAAGTTTTAATAAACAAGATAACCTGAAAAGAAATGTTCAATTATTATGTGAAACTTTGAATGATGCTGGATTCAGAAACGACGGTCATAAGTGGCAAAGTGGAATTGACCCGAAATCTACTTTTGGTGGTGGAATTTGTTTTGACAAAAGCGCTTTTAACTATTTAAAAACAAATGGCTATTTAGACAAAAATATTTGCTGGAAATGTGGAGATGAACCAATAACAAAAGAGTTTTCATTTAATATCTGTCTCTTATACACATCTGACGCTGCCGACGACTCCTTACGTGTA
>CAJXVG010000268.1 GCA_913061495.1 uncultured Winogradskyella sp. | reverse complement strand
TAAGTGACTATAATTAATGGTTTAATTTTTAGTCAACCTATTTCAGGAAAGTTCAATTTCGCAAATGGTGTACAACGGTTTTGTGTATGGAAAGTTGCGTTGTTTGTGCGCGAGGATTTTCCGAAGGAAAATCAGATGTGTGCAAACACGCAACTACCTTTTGATTAAGCCAATATAAGCAATTTTTTATACACGTTGTTACCTCTAGTTATTGATTTTCAGTTCCTGCTTTTTTCCGCAATTCGATTCCGCTTGAGTGAATTCCAATTGCTATTTATTCCGCAAAGTTTTTCAATTCCGATTGAGTAGGCATTTCCGAAAGTGGCTCAATTCACTCGCAGTTCAGTTTTCATAAACTTGCTAAATTCCGATTGAGTGAAATTCCGCAAGCGACTGTTTTCGGTTTTTGCTTTCTTAAAACTCAAAAAAAAATCGAAAAATTTAAACTAGGTTTTTATTCCGCAAACCTGGAAAAATTCCGCAAGAGTAAATTCAGATTTTGAGTAAAAATTTCAGCGTTTTATTTGGCTTTAATTCCGCATTTTTCAATTCAGATTTTTTTCAGATTTGAGTGCGTGCGTAATTAGAAGTAACGGTCTCGGCTATGAGTAGTTGCGTGGGTTATCACTTAACTTTGCAAGTACACACCAAACTGAAAATCCGCGAGGATTTTCAGAAGTAGGCGAGAACAAGCAATTACTTATAGCCATTGTTGTAGCTAGTTGTTTTTTATAGCTTGAATAGATTGTTTTATCCAATCTTCGTCATAATTTAATTTCACATCAGGATTTATTCCTATTACCTCATATTTCCATTGTGTACTATATCTTGTTGTAGAACACGATAATCCAAAGTTGTAATGAGGTGTATAAACTGTGAAAATATTGCCATATCCAACAAAACCACCAGAGTTGTCTCCCAACAGGATTGTTTTGTCAGAAAATTTAGACTTAAATAGCAGATCTTCACAAGCACTGGCGCATCCTCGATTATAAATGACACCAATTTTTTTAGGAAAATATTTTGGTTTAAGGATTAAAGTGTCAATTTCACCTTGCTGAACAAATGAATTTAATTTGGCTTTTTTCAATTCTGCTATTCCTTCTCTAAAAGCTTGAATGGTTTCTGCATTTACTTGAGTAGAATCTTTCATTATTTCGTTATAATCATCTTCATATAACTTTATGATATCTTTTGTTGCGTAGAGTTCTACCGTTTCTGTGTCAATAATTGGTTTAGTATATAAGTACGGTATTAACTTATGAAAGTTTGAAGAATTTCCACCACCATTATCTCTAACATCTATTATAAGATAAGGATTTTTTTCAATATCATTTTTTGCTGCTGCATATAAAGAGTCAATTGTATTGGTATGCTTACTCATAAATGATGGAATTCTTACAATGACAGTACTATCTTTTATAAAATGTTTAAATGATGTATTTAGATTGATTCCATAATTTGTTCTATTCTCCTTATCAACCTTTACCCAATATGTGCCTAAAAACCCATTGTTAAATGGCACAGCTGTTTTATAGTCACTTTGATGATTACGGCTATAAAAAAATCCTTCATAAACATTTTCAGTTTTCGGTTTTATTTCAAATTTAACCTGCCCGTTCTCCCAAAGTTTAGTTTTAGAATCAATAATTACAGCCGCATAGTTTCTAAAAATAGTTTTATCTTCTATTATTCGAATGGTGTATGTTGAATCTGAAGATATATAATTGCCTCTTATATCATTAATTGGATACTTTTTTCTCTTTTGTGATTCGGTAAGCTCTATTCTCTCTGTATTTAAAAATTGTGAACTTGATTTGAATTCTGAAACTCTTGCCTCATTAGATTCATCTACAGATTTACTATATAGGGTTCGCATTTTAGTATGATTGTCTTTAAAATACTCTACATAATAGGTTAAGTACTTAAGACATTCATTTTTGGTTTTTACTTTTTTAATGTTTTTTTCTAGTCCTTTTTTGAATATGAGATATTCTTGTTTATTATTTGTGGTCACATTTTTGTTAAAACCAGGGAAATTAGATTCTATATAATTAACAACATAATCAAAGTCTTTTTTGCAAGCACAGTCTTCTGCTTTTACTAATTGAAAAGAGAATAATAATGTGAATAGAGCAGTATATAATTTCATTCTGTTTTTATTTATCTAAAGACCATTACTTGTTATAATCGTTACAGTTTTTGAAGTATCGCTCAATTAGCTACAACGGTCTCGTATAACCGTCAGTTACGGCTAAAATAGCGATTATTTTCGGTTTAGAACTGGTGTTAGCAATTCCGAGTGGATTCGGACGTAGTCGAATCCGCCGTAATTGCGGTTATACATTGTTGTACTGCGTTATTTTATTTTTAATAATTCCAATATTTGGTCATTCGCTTGGGTTTCGTAAATCGGTTTTGTCCAACCTCCAGGTGCTGGTGAGTTCAGAAATCCGTATTTAATTTCGGAAATGAAACTAAAGAATACAATTTCGCTCGATTCATTATACATAGCAGTAAAGTTAGATTCATTTCCAATCAAGTCAATTACAAAATCTGGTGTTTCTCCGGGATAATTGTCAGTCGAAATATCAAATTCCAAATTATTCCAAAAGTCAATTTCTTTATCAGTCAACTCATAAGTTTGTCCATTATTCACTTTTATTTTCTCAATTTTTGATAATTCAGTCGCAGTCAGTTTTTCAGGCGGATTTTTAATTCCTAAAATCAGAATTAATGCTATTCCAACTGCTAAAATTCCAATTCCAATTTTGTATGACGTTCTGATTTTCATAATGCAGTACAACGGTCTCGTATAACCGTCTGTTACGGGTTAAAGTACGCAAAATTTTCGGTTAAGCACTGGCGTTAGCAATTCCGAGTGGATTCGGACATAGTCGAATCCGCCGTAATTGCGGTTATACATTGTTGCTGTCTCTTATACACATCTGACGCTGCCGACGACTCCTTACGTGTA
>CAJXVG010000267.1 GCA_913061495.1 uncultured Winogradskyella sp. | reverse complement strand
CTACACGTAAGGAGTCGTCGGCAGCGTCAGATGTGTATAAGAGACAGAAATTATTATTAGTTAAAGTATGTATAAACAACCCAAACAATAACAGAGTTGTTAAATTATAAAGCCATAACGCTTTAAATTGAAATAAATCGGTTGTAAAATACAATAAAGTAGCTAGGACAATAATTATAGGGATTACTGGTGAAAACTTTAAAAAATTTAATTTATTCTCTTCTTCTAAAATTGCCATTATACCACCAAAAAACAATAAAAAATAAACAAAACTAAATTGTCTTAAAACATCTAATCCGTCTAAATGGTATAAAATAAAATAGCCAATTGTCAATAGTGATAATACTAATAATATTTTATGTTTTCCGATGACATATAGAAGCGGAGCAATCATTAAATAAAACTGTTCCTCTATACCTATTGACCAAAGGACTTCAAGTATTCCACCAGGATGGTAGAGTTTTTCAAACACATTAGGAAGAAAAAATACAGTCAGTAAAATGCCCTCTCCTAAATTGTAATTATTTTCAAATGGAATATTTAAAACTGGAAGTAACAACCAGTAAAATGTAAAACCAAAAATGATTATTAAATAATAAAGCGGGAAAATTCTAAGAATACGCCTCAAGTAAAATTTCTTTATGGAAAAAGCGTCACGTTGTTTATTTCTATATATAATACGGATAATTAAAAAGCCGCTCAAAACAAAAAACATATAAACCGCTTGGGTACCTCGGTTAAAAATTGGTGTATCCATAAAATATGGAAGCCCTTGATTTCTACTCAGTTGAGGAATGTGAAAAAACAAGACCAATGAAGCTAACAAAAACCGTAAAGGATCTAAATTTGGTAATCGTTCCAAACATAAAAATTTAGAACTCAAAAATACATATATTTATTGAATGAATTTTCTCGCCCACATTTACCTCTCTGGAGACAACGAACTGCTTACCATCGGAAATTTCGTGGCTGATGGCGTACGTGGAAAAAAGTATAAATCTTACCCTACAGAAATACAGGCTGGCATACATTTACATCGTGAAATAGATACCTTCACTGATGCACATCCTATATTTAGACGCAGCACTAAAAGATTGCACAAAGCTTATGGTCATTACAGCGGAGTCATTGTAGATATATTCTACGATCATTTTCTAGCAAAGAACTGGGACTCTTACTCCAACATACCATTAGCAGATTATATTCAAGATTTTTACAAAAGCTTAAATCGTTATCTAGATGTTCTACCACCTAGATTCCAAAGATTAACACCAATAATGATTGCTGATAATTGGTTACTGAGTTACGCAACTCTTGAGGGCATTCAACTGGTTTTTAACGGTATGAACCGACGCACAAAAGGAGTTTCTAAAATGAATATGGCCACAAAGGAACTAAAAGAGCATTACACAGCATTTGAAACTGATTTTACAGAATTCTTTATCGAGTTAATGGCTTTTAGTACTGAAAAACGCTTAGAAATAGAAAAACTATTTGATATATGATCCGTATTTTTCCAATTCTCATATTACTCTTATTTTCTTGTAGAGAGCAATCTAAAAGCGTAGAAGTTAAAGCACCTAAAAAAGGAGTAATTGCCAAAAATGCTATGGTGGTTAGTGCACGTGAAGAAGCGTCTAAAATAGGATCCGATATACTTAAAAAGGGTGGCAATGCATTTGACGCCATGTTTGCTACCGAAATGGCACTTGCTGTTGTATATCCCTATGCAGGAAACTTAGGTGGTGGTGGGTTTATGGTATTTAGATTAGCTAACGGAGAAACCGGAGCTTTAGACTATAGAGAAAAGGCTCCACTAACAGCGACTAAAACGATGTATCTCAATGCTGAAGGGAATGTTATAGAAAACAAAAGCACTATTGGTGTACATGCTGTTGGTGTACCTGGAACTATTGCTGGTATTTTTGCCTCGCACAAAAGATTTGGAACACTTCCTATTAAAGATTTATTAAAGCCTGTTATAGCATTAGCAGAAAAAGGATTTGTAGTTACTGAAAAACAACATCAAAAACTTCAAGATTATGATAGCATCATAAGAGCTGTTAATGACAAAGAAATTCTGTTTAATAAAAATGTAAAACCTAAAGACACTATTAAGAATATTGCACTAGCTAATACCTTAAAGCGTATTGCTAAAAATGGACGTGATGAGTTTTATAATGGAGAAACCGCAAAACAACTTATAAGTTATCTTGAAGAAAAAGGAACAATAATGACACTAAAGGATTTGGAACGCTATGAAGCCAAATGGAGAAAACCTATTGAATTTCAGTATAAAGATTATAATGTTATCTCTATGTCACCTCCGTCTAGTGGTGGTTTGTGCTTAGCGCAAATCATGAAAATGATGGAACCGTTTGATCTAAAATCCTATGGCCATAATTCCCTAAAAAGCATTCAGGTAATGGTTGAGGCAGAACGCAGAGCGTACGCTGATAGAAGCTACTTTTTAGGCGATCCGGATTTTGTTGATATCCCAACAAAAACGCTATTGAGCGACGTCTATTTAGATAATAGAATGGAAAACTTTTCTTTTGAGCATCCAACACCATCAGATTCAATATCACATGGAGAAATCCTTGGTTATGAAAGTGAAGAAACCACCCACTACTCTATTGTAGATTCCTATGGAAATGCTGTATCGGTAACAACGACTTTAAATAGTGGTTACGGTTCAAAATTATATGCAGAAGATCTGGGTTTTTTCCTTAATAACGAAATGGATGATTTTAGCAGTAAGCCTGGCGAACCCAATATTTATGGCCTTATAGGTGGGGAAGCCAACAGTATAGCTCCTGAGAAACGTATGCTTAGCGCAATGACACCAACCATTGTTGAAAAAGACGGAGAACTGTTTATTGTGTTGGGGACTCCTGGCGGCTCAACAATTATAACTTCAGTCCTACAGGTAATTTTAAACGTGGTAGAGTTTGATATGACGATGCAACAAGCCGTTGATGCTCCTCGACCTGTCTCTTATACACATCTGACGCTGCCGACGACTCCTTACGTGTAGA
>CAJXVG010000266.1 GCA_913061495.1 uncultured Winogradskyella sp. | reverse complement strand
CTCGTGGGCTCGGAGATGTGTATAAGAGACAGATAAATATGAATTCACTTAAAGCATATTACAACTGGTTTTATTTCTTTTATAACGAAAGGAACGAGGCTTAGTATGTTTTATTTAAAATATAATTTGAAGAAAGTCTCGATTTAATCGGGACTTTTTTTATTTCAAAATTGAAAATTGAAAAAACCAATAGCCATACAAGGAATAAAAGGTTCATTTCATCACGAAGTGGCTCAAAACTATTTCAATCCTGAAACTGAAGTGGTAGAGTGCTTGTCGTTTGATGGTACTGTTGATGCTTTGTTAAAAGGAGAAACAGATAATATTGTCATGGCTTTAGAAAACTCAATTGCAGGCTCAATTATTCCTAATTATGCATTAATTGATAATCATAATCTTAAAATTATTGGTGAATATTATTTAGATGTACAGCATAATTTATTGGCATTGCAAGGTCAAAATATTGAAGATATAAGAGAAGTGCACTCACATCCTATGGCATTGTTGCAGTGTAAAACATTTTTTAGAAATTATCCACACATTAAATTAGTAGAGGCAAAAGATACAGCAGATGTAGCAAAAAAAATCACTCAACAAAAATTACAAGGTATAGCAGCTGTTGCCAGTAAAAATGCGGCTCAGTTATATGATTTAAATGTATTGGCTGAACAAATACAAACCATTAAACACAATGAAACTAGATTTGTAATTGTAAAACGTAACGAACTCAAATTAAACACCAATACAATAAATAAAGCTTCACTAAAATTTGAATTAGACCATAAACGCGGAAGCCTTGCAACAACACTAAATGTAATGAGTGACTGTAAACTTAACCTAACCAAAATACAATCTTTGCCTAAAATTGAAACACCATGGAAGTATGCATTTTTTATAGATGTTACTTTTGAGGATTATACAGACTATGCCAAAGCCATATCCATTACTAAACTAATGGCCGAAAATTTTAAAATTTTGGGTGAATATAAAAATGCAAGATTATGATAGAAGTTGCCAACCGACTCCAAAGTGTAGAGGAGTACTACTTTTCTGAAAAATTAAAAGAAGTCGCATTTTTAAAATCACAAGGAAAGCCAATAATCAACTTGGGCATTGGTAGTCCTGATTTAGCACCTTCGTCCAAAGCGATAACAGCTTTAACCCAAAGTTTAGACAATAGTGAAGCACATAAGTATCAAAGTTACCAAGGCTTACCAGAACTTAGGGAGGCTATTTCTAATTTTTACAAAACTCAATACAATGTTAGTTTAAGTGCCAAAACAGAAGTAATACCACTAATGGGAAGCAAGGAAGGAATAATGCATATTTCAATGGCTTTTTTAAATAAAGGTGATAAAGTTTTAGTGCCAAATCCAGGATACCCAACTTATACTTCGGTAACAAAATTACTTGAGGCCAAGCCTGTTTTTTATGATTTAACGGAAGAGAACAATTGGGAGCCAGATTTTATTGCACTAGAAAAGATGGACTTGAAAAAAGTGAAAATTATGTGGATTAATTATCCACATATGCCCACGGGTGCAAAAGCATCAAACAAGTTTTATGATCAGGTTATTGCCTTCGGAAAGCGGCACAATATTTTAATTGTAAATGATAATCCTTACAGTTTTATTCTCAATGATAAGCCCATAAGTATTATGCGATACCGTAATGCAAAAGATATTTGCTTGGAATTGAATTCATTGAGCAAAACCTTTAATATGGCAGGCTGGCGTGTAGGTATGTTGGTGGGTAAAAATGAATTTCTTAATACGGTTTTAAAAGTAAAAAGCAATATGGATTCTGGTATGTTCTATGGCATACAAAAGGGTGCCGTAGAAGCTCTAAATAGTACAAGTTTTTGGTTTATGAGTTTGAATAGTGTGTACAAACAACGAAGAAAATTGGTATGGAAACTAGCCAATTTTCTTAATTGCACTTACGATAAAGATGTGTCAGGCTTATTTGTATGGGCAAAATTACCACCAAAGATAAAAGCAGAGGAATTTACAGATATGCTGTTAAAAAAGCACTCAATTTTCATTGCACCAGGAACAGTTTTTGGAAGTAAGGGAGAGGGTTATGTGCGTTTTTCGCTTTGTGCACCAGAAACTATTATTAAACAAGCAATCTCTAGAGTTGTAGAAGGATGAAAAACATTTATATAGTAGGAGTAGGATTGATTGGAGGTAGTTTTGCTTTAGATATAAAAAAATTATATACTGATGTAATTATTTATGGTATTGATAAAAAAGAAAATCATTTAGATGAAGCTATAAAATTAAATATCATTCATAAAAAAGGTGAGATTGAAGATTTAAAAAACGCAGATCTTGTCATTCTTGCCATTCCTGTAGATGCTACCTTAGAAGTTTTGCCAAGAATCCTAGACCATATTTCTGATAATACAATTGTGTTTGATGCAGGCTCTACCAAAGAAGATATTTGCGCAGTAGTAAAAAACCACCCAAAACGCAGAAATTTTTTAGCAGCACACCCAATTGCAGGTACTGAATTTTCAGGCCCTAAAGCCGCAATTAATGGTTTGTATAAAAACAAAACAAATATTATTTGTGAAGTCGAAGAAACAGCATTCAAATTGCAAAAAAAAGCATTAAAACTCTTTACGGAATTGGGAATGGGAATTCGGTATATGAACCCTAAAGCACACGATAAGCATATTGCCTACGTTTCGCATTTGTCACATATTAGCTCATTTATGTTGGGCAAAACTGTAATTGAAAAAGAAAAAAATGAACGCGATATTTTTGATATGGCTGGCAGTGGATTTGAAAGTACAGTGCGTTTGGCCAAAAGTTCACCCGCAATGTGGACACCAATTTTTAAACAAAACAAAACGAATGTCATTGAAACATTAGATGAGTACATCAATAATTTAAAACACTTTAAAACTTTGATGGAAGAAGGAGATTTTGATGCAGTTTACAATGAAATGGAAACCACCAATCACATAAAAGATATTTTAAACGGAATAAATAGAAATTAGAAAAAGATTAATAGCAAATGGAAAATAAAAAAGAAT
>CAJXVG010000265.1 GCA_913061495.1 uncultured Winogradskyella sp. | reverse complement strand
AATGATACGGCGACCACCGAGATCTACACGTAAGGAGTCGTCGGTAGCGTCAGATGTGTATAAGAGACAGTCATGTTTAGTTTTAAGAATATCAGTTATATCTTTCATATACAATTATTGTATATACAAATATAGTTTAATTTTTCTATTTTAAAATTAATTTTTTGTTAATTATTAAGAACGGTAAAACTGGATTGATAACTTTATTATATGAAACAGCTTTTATTATTAGTTATTATTTGTTTTTGGTCTTGTAAAAATGAAACCACACAAAAAAAAGAGGCTACAACGACTATTGAGAATTCACCACAATCTGAAACCACAATGGAAGATGATTATGACTTAGCAATTTATGATTATGATGGTTTAAAACCCTTAATAAATAAAAAGGATAAGAATGTTCACGTCGTAAACTTTTGGGCTACATGGTGCGCTCCTTGTGTTAAGGAATTGCCATATTTTGAAGCTGTAAATGAAAAGTATAAAGAAGACGGTGTAGAAGTGCTTTTAGTAAGTTTAGACTTCCCGAAAAAATATGATTCGGCTTTAAAACCGTACATAAAGAAACATAATTTAAAATCTCAAGTTGTGGCATTTGATGATACAGATCAAAACCGTTGGATACCTGAAATAAATAAAGATTGGTCTGGTGCAATACCAGCGACAATTATTTATAAGGGTAATGAGAGAAAATTTTACGAGAAATCCTTTACACAAGAGGAATTAGAAACCGAAATAAATAAATTCTTAAAATAGTTAACATGAAAACTTTAAAATTAGTTGCAGTAATGGTATTTGCAGTTGCATTAACAGCATTTACTACAAAAACGGTTAGTGATGGTTACAAAGTGGGTGATATCGCTACCGATTTTAGTCTTATGAACATTGATGGGAAAAAAGTGTCACTTTCAGATTATAAGGACGCTAAAGGGTTTATTGTCATTTTCACCTGTAATACTTGTCCTTATGCAGTTGCATATGAAGATAGAATTGTGGCATTAGATAAAAAATACGCATCTCAAGGTTACCCAGTAATTGCTATTATGCCAAACGATACCGAACTTAAGCCTGGTGATAATATGGAAGCAATGAAAGCGAGAGCTAAAGCAAAAGGATTTACTTTTCCTTATTTAATGGATGAAGACCAAGAAATATATCCACAGTACGGAGCAACAAAAACTCCACATGTTTATGTTTTAGAGAAAACAAACAAAGGTAATCAGGTAAAATATATCGGTGCAATTGATGATAATTATAAAGATGCTAATGCAGTTACAGAGACCTATACAGAAGATGCTGTAGATGCGTTGTTAGAAGGTAAAGAAGTTAAAACAACTGAAACTAGAGCTATTGGTTGTACTATAAAAGTTAAGAGCTAAATAGAAAATAAATATTAGAATTCATTTCATCTCGATAGCTATTTGGAGAGCGAAATGTTAAATTTTCATCCGGAGTGTAACGCTTCGGATTTTTTTTCGTCTATATCATAAAGAAATGTTAATTTTGTGAAATAAAATATGCTCTAAAATGGCGGATTTATCACAAAAGGATTGGACGGAACGACTAGAGGCAGACAATAATGCCATCGTTTTGGATGTTAGAACACAAGACGAAGTGGATTTAGGTATGATACCAGAGGCCCTTCATATTGATATTCACAAAGGTCAAGGATTTATTGATGAAATTGAAAAATTAGATAAAACAAAAAACTATTTTGTCTATTGCAAATCAGGTGGCAGAAGTGCACAGGCTTGTGGAGTGATGAATAGCTTAGGTTTTGTCAATGCTTACAATCTCTTGGATGGATTCAGTGCTTGGGAAGGTGAAGTTGTTATTAAAGAACAATAATTTTAAAATTATGAAAAAATTAATCTTTATCTGTTGCCTGGTTTTAACTGTCACAAGCCTAACGAGTTGCTTGGATAAAAAAGAAGTTGGAACTGATGTTAAATTAGTGACTGCCGAAGAAATGCAGTCCATTTTAGAATTAGAAGATGTACAATTGGTTGATGTACGTACTTCGGAAGAATATGACGAAGCCCACATTGTCAATGCTCAAAATATAGATTTTAATTCACCAACCTTTGAAGAGGATATCACCAAACTAGATAAAACAAAACCGGTTATATTATATTGTAAATCAGGAGGACGAAGCGCAAAATGTGCAAAAAAACTCAAAGAAGCTGGTTTTAAAAAAGTTTACGATTTAGAGGGAGGCATTTCAAAATGGCTTCATTCCGATAAAATAAAAGTTAAGAGAAAATCTTAATTTCCAAATAAAAAGCCGAACGTTCAGTTCGGTTTTTTTATTCCATTTCCTAAGGTTTTTATAAATTAGTCGTCACTTTATAAATAATAAAAACACATAGGTTACATTTGTGTTTTCAAGGTTTAATTTATGACGATTAAAAAGTTACTACTATCAGGCCTATTGGCTTTTTGTTTTTCATTCAATTTATTTTCACAAATACTAGAACCGGTTAAGTGGTCTCACCAAGTAAACAAAGTTTCTGAAACTGAGTTTGAACTTGTGTTTAAAGCTGATATTGACAACGGTTGGTATATGTACTCTCAAGAAGAGCCTGATGGGTTGGGACCAATGCCAACGGTTTTTGAATATAATAACCAAGAAGGAAACTATAAATTAATTGGCAATACATCTGAGCCAAAAGTAAAACCTAAATTTGATAATATATTTGAAATAGACCTCAAAAAATTTGAGGTTAATGCTGAATTCAAACAACGTATTTCACTTTTAAATAAAGATTTAAAAACCATTGAGGTGTTGGTCTATTTTCAGGTTTGTGATGATGAAAAATGTATACCTGGAGATCATGTTTTCAACCTTTCATTAGATGGTTCTGCAATACAAAAGGAAAAAGTAACTATTGATGAGCGTAGTAAAGAGCTATCCAAAGCTTTAAACCTCAACATATCAGGTTGGGATAATTACGAGCCACAAACCGTGGAAAAACAAAGTAATTTAACTATTTTTTTCTTAGGGTTTTTAGGCGGTTTAATTGCATTGCTTACACCTTGTGTTTTTCCTATGATTCCGCTTACGGTATCATTTTTTACAAAAAGCGCTAACGACCCTAAAAAAGGATTGTTTAACTCCATATTATATGGATTTTTTATTTTCTTAATTTATGTGCTTTTAAGC
>CAJXVG010000264.1 GCA_913061495.1 uncultured Winogradskyella sp. | reverse complement strand
GATCAGCCTCGGTCTCGTGGGCTCGGAGATGTGTATAAGAGACAGTTACTTAACTTATCAAACAAATCACTAGCTTTCTGTTTATCATCAACATCTATACTAATATTCACATTTGTTCCATTTGTAAGAGGTGTGTCTGGTGACGCGTCGTAAGCCATCAAATGAAATCCATCACCCTTTAACTCTGCATGCTGTAGCTTATTTCTATAGCTTTCAGGTATATCTGCTTCAACATCATTGTACGTCTGTTTATTTACAATATTACCACCTAAAACAGATTGGTAAAATTCCAATGCATTATTGCATTCGCCTTTAAAGGCTAAATATGGTTGTACTTTCATAATTTATAATTTTAAATGTTTGTTAATTAAATTCTTACGCCTCTCCCCTTGCAGGATACTCTTTATCATTGACAAATTTAATAGCGTTTATAAGGTCATCAAATCCTGGTCTTGCAAATGGCATAGTTTGTATTGATGCGCTATACAATTCTTGGTTTGGGCGTATTAAAAAAAGACCTGGTTCAATAAATTGATCTGGTTCTTCTTTAATCCCAGAAGAAATATAAAGTCCCCAATTTCGAGCTTCTTCTATATCAAATTCATAACCTAATGGTATATCATCGATATCCCATTCTTTGTAAGTTTCTTTTGCTTTTGATTCTGTATCGCTACTAATAGCTATAACATTCACTCCCAAATCTTTAAATTCAGATAGCTTTTGTTGTAACTCCTCTAAATACTTTTTACAAATTGGGCAATGAAGTCCTCTATAAACTATGAGCATTGTAAATTTTTCAGGCGATTGATTACTTAAGCTCCATTCTGTATCATTTACAAGGGTAATATTAAGATCGGGTGTTTTTTCTCTTGGTTTTAACATTTTTTAAAATTTTATTTTTCAGTCTATTAAAATTACAAATCCAAGTTTCAAATTATTACCTCATAAGACAAAATATTTAATCACATAGCATTTAATATTTTAATTATACTTCTTAAAATGAATGTTTTAGCATTAAGGTTAATAATTGAAAGGATAAAGGCAACACCAACAATAAATTTTATAGAAATTGAGATTCAACAAAAAATAATAAGAAATGAAATTAGACAACAGAGTCATTATAATTACAGGAGCATCTAGCGGAATCGGAGAAGCTACAGCAAAAAAATTAGCATCAGATGGAGCAAAGGTAATATTAATGGCAAGACGTAAAGAGCAACTAGAAAAACTCAAAAAAGAAATTGAAGAAAATGGCGGAGAGGCTTTAGTTTCCTCAGGTGATGTAACTAAAAAAGAGGATTTTAAAAACACAGTAAACCAGGGAGTTGAAAAATTTGGAAAAATTGATGGACTTATAAATAACGCTGGTCTTATGCCTTTATCTTATATAGAAAAACTTAAAACGGACGAATGGGAAAAAATGGTAGATGTAAATATTAAAGGTGTACTAAATGGTGTATCATCTGTTTTACCTCAATTAAAAGAAAACGGAGGTGGCGATATTATAAATATTTCCTCAATGGCTGCAAATAGGTATTTCCCTGGTGGTGCAGTTTATTGTGCAACCAAATCTGCCGTTAAAATGTTTTCTGAAGGTCTTCGTCAAGAATTAGCACCAAAATATGGCATCAATGTTACATCCATTGAACCAGGTGCTGTTGCAACGGAATTGACGGATACAATAACAGATGAAGACATAAAAGAGAAAATGAAAGAGATGCAAAAGATGAATACTCTGGAGGCTGAAGATATTGCAAACGCAATTCATTATGCATTAACACAACCAAAAAGAGTAAATATTAATGATGTGTACATCGTACCAAGCGAACAACAATAAAACATATTATATGGAAACTAAAACAAAAAAAGATACAATCACTACAATAAATCCAACCACGGAAAAAGAACTTTCAACTTATAATTATCTTAAAAGTGATGAAGTTGAAGATAAGATTGAAAAGTCACACAAAGCCTTTTTAGATTGGAAGACAAAATCATTGGAAGAACGTGGTAAAGTCATTAAAGCCATTGGTAAAGAACTTCAAAATTACAAAAAGGAATTGGCGGAGTTAATGACCAATGAAATGGGGAAACTTTTAAAGCAAAGTAATCAAGAGATAGATTTATGCACCGCAATATGTAATTATTCAGCAGATAATGCTCCAGACGCATTAAAAAATGAAGAACGAGAATTATCTAATGGCGGAAAAGGTATAATCACCTACTCTCCTATTGGAGTAATATATGGTATACAACCATGGAATTATCCTGCATATCAAGTCATAAGATATTCCATAGCTAATTTAATGGCAGGTAACAGTGTGTTACTAAAACACGCGTCTAATGTTACTGGAACAGGAAAACTTTTGGAATCAATTTATGAAACAGCTGGCTTGCCTAAAGGCTTGTTTTCTGTGTTGGTAATGGACCATGATGCATCGGACAAAGTTATAAAACACAAATTAGTAAGAGGTGTTACATTAACTGGAAGTCCCGATGCTGGAAGAAATATTGGAGAAAAAGCAGGAGCTGAAATTAAAAAGACAGTTTTAGAACTAGGAAGTAACGATGCTTATGTAATTCTTGATGATGCAGACCTTGAGGTAGCTGTTGAAAAATGTGTAAAAGGTAGAATATACAACAATGGCGAAACCTGTATAGCTGCAAAACGCTTTATAGTTACAGAAAAAAATTATGACGCATTTAAAGAAAACTTTGTTGCAGCCATGAAAGATTTAAAAGTTGGAGATCCTACTAGTGAAGATACAGATATGGGCCCAATGGCTCGAAAAGATTTACGAGAGAAACTTCATGAACAAGTGGAAAAAAGTGTGGAGAATGGTGCTGATATATTATATGGTGGCGAAATTCCAGATGGTACAGGGTACTATTATCCTGCTACAGTTTTAGATCAGGTTAAGCCAGGTCAACCAGCCTACGATGATGAACTTTTTGGTCCTGTCGCTTCATTAATTAAGGCCAAAGACAATGAAGATGCTATGCGTATAGCCAATGACAGTAAATTTGGATTAGGTGGAGCTATATTTTCAAAGGATATTGAAAAAGCATCTAAGCTAGCAGAAAAACATTTTGACACTGGTATGGTATTCATCAATTCTTTTGGACTTGCAGAACCTAATATGCCTTTTGGTGGTGTTAAAGATTCTGGGTTTGGAAGAGAGCATGGCGGATTTGGCATGAAGGAGTTTGTCAACGCAAAAGCTATTTTGATTAGCAAAGACTAATCATAAAATTCTACTAAAAAAAATTTAGACACTGTCTCTTATACACATCTGACGCTGC
>CAJXVG010000263.1 GCA_913061495.1 uncultured Winogradskyella sp. | reverse complement strand
GAGATCAGCCTCGGTCTCGTGGGCTCGGAGATGTGTATAAGAGACAGACCTAAAACAGTTAGAACTTCATTTTTTTGTTTTTTATAGGTTTGCCGTATATAAACCACCTCTATATTTTTTGGAAAAACTTTACAAATTCTTTCATATAGAAATGGGTCTCTTTGAGAGTCATCACCTAACAACACGTATTTTAGTTCTGGGTAGAAAGATATTATTTCTTTTATTTTTTCAAATTTATGGTCGTGACTCCCACTTCCAGTAAGAAAAAAATCACCTAGTCCAGTTTTAATTTTTTTTAATTTAATCACTGCTTTGGGCAATTCATATTTCTTTGCAACAGCAACTATAAAAGAATATAGATTCCATTCGCTACTTGAAACATAAAAAAAGGAATTAGAAAATCTTTTATCTTGTTGTCCTGCCTTACTTAGTGCTTTATAATGTTCTGGTACATCAGTAAAAATGCTGCGCTTATCTATGTTCTGGGTTAACATAACATATAATTTCTTGAAGATGTTAGAGCTATGGGATATTAAAAAGGTATCATCTATGTCAGAGATTATACCATATCTCCCAGTATAGGGTTTTAAAATCTCACCAGTTGCAATTATATTAAATTCATTGTAATCACAAGATACAGTACAAGTATGCCAACCGTTTTTTAAAGTTTTATTGAAAGGTATCCTAAAATTAAAGTAACCATCTTTCAGGGTTTTTGTAAAAACAACAGCACCTTTAAAGTTTAAGGTTACTTTTTTATTAGCCATCGGTTTTATAGTAAACATTTTTAATATAGAAAAAGCGTGCTTATAGGATCTTTTCTGAATACTATACTGACTTGGAGCCCAAGATTTAAAAACATGTCCAGAAAGTATTAATTCTTTATCGTTTACATATCCTCTATAGATACTTATATCTACTTTCATACTACTTACTGCTAAAAAAATTATAAATTTAGAGGTTTAAATATAAATATTTATAGTGAGAAAAAATTTGCTTTTAGTTATCAATCCAACTGCTGGTTCTATAAACGTTGAAAGCGTTTTACATAAAACCGAACAATGGGCCCGAAAGTTTGAATTTAATCTTAAAGTATTTAAAACTACTGGTGAAAATGACCATGCTAAGATTGAAGAATTATTGCAATTGGCAGATTATAAAAGGGTTATTGTTGCAGGTGGTGATGGCACTATTAATTTGGTGGCTTCAAAACTCATAGGTACTAAAACAATTTTAGGAATTCTACCTTGTGGCTCTGCAAACGGTCTGGCTACATCTTTAAATATTCCTAAAAGTATAAATGAACAACTTAGCATTGCAATAGATAATAACGTTATTTCAAGCGATACTATAACGGTAAATGATAATATATGTATCCATATTGCCGATGTAGGAATTAACGCTGAATTGATTTATAACTATGAAAATTCAAAATCTAGCGGAATGTTGGGCTACTTTAAGCAAGCTATCCCAACATTGTTCCAATCAAATTATCCTTATAAATTCAAAATTTCCTTAAACGATAAAGTAATTGAAAAAAAAGCTGTGCTTTTAGCTTTTGCAAATGCTAAAAAATATGGAACAGGAGCGATTGTTAATCCCAATGGCAAAATTGATGATGGGACTTTTGAGGTTATAGTTTTTAAAAAATTAAAATTAATTGAAGTTCTAAAATCCATTATTCAAACTCCATACATCCAAAAGACGTCTGTAGAATCTTACAGAACTAAATCTGTTTTGGTTACATGTAAAAAACCTATTGCATTGCAGGTAGATGGTGAGTTTATTGGAGAGTATGATAAGCTTTCTGCTAAAATAAAACCTAAAAGTTTGAGATTGGCTGTTCCAAATCTTGATTAATTATTTAATTCTATTAGAATTACTTTGTCATTTATGTACGCTTGTTTCATTTTACAGATCATTTAAATATCCATTGTAATAGACTAGCGTAGTGATCTTAAACGTTTTATATAATATTTTCAATTTCAGAAAAAACATAAATTCGAACTATTGCGATTAAGAGTATCTTAACCGTATTGAGCTACTATATTACATTAGCCAAGTGTTTCTAAGTTGAGATATACTAAAACTGCAATGACACTAAACACAACGTGAGCAAAAATTAAATGAATATAATAATGAAGGTGGTTAAACTTGGCGGTATAATCTACAAGCTTAAAAAGTATCTTCCATCCTATACTACCTAAAATCCCTGAAAATAAACCAAGCGGAATGCTCAGTAAGAGTGCTTTTTCCCAACTAAGCACCGACCATAAAAGTTCATACAAACCCAAAAAAGTAAATCCTATCATAAAATGAATAATCCAACCCAACAATAGGGCAGTGCTAAAAGAAACTTTTTCCTTGTATGCGTTTTTAATAATTTTGGCAAGTAATTGAGGTTCACTAAATAAGTTGTTTGTTATTTTCCCCCATATTATGCTAAAGAGTGTCATTGCTAAAACAGCTGCAATACCACAAACTATAAAATTGATAAACTCCATATATTTGTGTTAACGTTGTACATTCTTTAAAAACCACTTATCCATACTTTCATTATTTCGTTTGTTTAGCACTACTAAGTTTCCGGTAGTTTCAAATAGTTTTTGGATCTGGTACATTGGAGATGCGGACATTTTCTTTTCCGTGATAAAATAATGCTTTCCTATTTTTGGATTAATAACCTTAGTTGCTCATTTTCTCTGCTCGTTCTTCAAGTTTTTTTACATCAGTAGTATATTTATTCTCTTTTAGTAATGTGGCAAGATGCACCATGTTATGAGCCATTAAGAGCAACATATTATTTGTGAACTTATGCTTATCGCCATTTGCTTCGATATAACTAGGACCTGGACCAGCTTTTCCCACATAATATGAGAATGCATTTACCGGAAGAGAAAATCCGTGCTCAGAAAGATCAAATGCGATACTAGAAATTGCTTTTTTAGCGCCATCCTCATTCCCATCAACCAAAATTCCGGCCACTTTATTATAAGTGGGATATTGTCCATTCTCGTCATTACCTTCTTCCATAATGCCATCCATACGTTCGGCAACTAACTTTGCTATTGAGCTGCGGTCGCCTCTCCAAATAGGAGTGGCAATAATTAGCATATCTGCTTTTTTTATTTTCTTTAATATTTCAGGCCATTCATCTCCGTTTTCTTCATCAGAAGAATTTCCATATTTAATGTCATGATCAACTAAACGTACTATCTCAGTTTTAACATTAAGTTCCTTAAAGATTTCTACAGACTGTTCAATGACTGTCTCTTATACACATCTGACGCTGCCGACGACTCCTTACGTGTAG
>CAJXVG010000262.1 GCA_913061495.1 uncultured Winogradskyella sp. | reverse complement strand
GAGATCAGCCTCGGTCTCGTGGGCTCGGAGATGTGTATAAGAGACAGCAGTTAATGAATCAAAAATTCCGTAGGGTTTATCGTAAAACTCTCGCTCATATTCAGCATTCTTTCTCATTTTATCAGTGAGAGGAATCATTGCTATAGCCACGAGGTTGGGAATCTTTTCGGTTTTAGGATATATTAATGGATTAACCGAATAGGATTTTACACGATTAGAAACATAGACTAAATCCTTTCCGCTAAAATTTTCTTGCACAATATCGTTTAGGAGGTCATTGTGGTGTGGTTGAATAACAACACCTTCCTTCACTTGATTGATTATAAATTCATCGAAAATGAAACATTCTGAATCCTTTAGGTCAAAGTACTTTATTATTCTCATAGCTAAAAAAGATAGGTTCAATTAAATTAATTATAAAAAACAAAAGGTTTTGTCTCAATCGAAATTAATTTTAAAACAAAAGCAACACTTCACTTAATTACTTAAGATCCATGTTGCTTTTAACCAACCAGTCAATATAAAGACTATTTAATAGCCTTTATGTTACAGTATTTTTAGAGTTCTTCTACCACGACGTTTCCCTGATTTCTAAAAACCAATTTTCCGTCAAACTCATCGAGAAGTATAATGCTGTCTGTGCTAACTTTACCAGCCAATATTTCCTTGCTCAATTGATTTAGAACTTCTTTTTGGATAACACGTTTTACTGGCCTTGCTCCATATTCAGGATTATATCCTTTTTCAGCTAAGTAGGCTTTTGCTTCTGATGTTGCATCAAAAGTAATACCTTGTTTGGCAATCATTTTAGATACTCCCTTAAGTTGCAGATTTACGATATCTATAATATTTTCCTTAGATAATGGTGTAAACATTATTGTATCATCTATACGATTTAAAAATTCTGGTCTCACGCTTTTTTTCAATAAGCCCAACACTTCAACTCTTGCTGTTTCAATAGCAGATGGGATATCTTTAGGAGCTTCAAAACGCTCTTGTATTATATGGCTTCCCATGTTGGAGGTCATAATAATAATGGTGTTCTTAAAATCTGCAATACGCCCTTTGTTATCTGTTAATCTTCCTTCGTCCAAAACTTGTAAAAGAATATTAAAAGTATCTGGATGTGCTTTTTCAATTTCATCTAACAATACTACAGAATAAGGTTTACGTCTTACAGCTTCAGTTAACTGACCACCTTCATCGTAACCTACATATCCAGGAGGCGCACCTACTAATCTGCTTACTGCATGTCGTTCTTGATATTCGCTCATATCAATCCGCGTCATAGCACTTTCATCATCAAACAAATATTCTGCCAATGCCTTTGCTAGCTCAGTTTTACCAACTCCTGTTGTTCCTAAAAACAAGAATGTTCCTATAGGTTTTTGTGGGTTTTGTAAACCAGCTCTAGATCGACGTACAGCATCACTTACAGCTTCTATTGCTTCCTCTTGTCCAACGACACGTTTGTGCAGTTCGTCTTCTAATTTCAATAGTTTTTCGCGTTCGCTTTGTATCATTTTCGTTACTGGAATCCCTGTCCATTTTGCTACAACGTCTGCGATATCCTCATAGGTTACTTCTTCTTTAATCATTGAGGTTTCTTGTTGGTCTACCAGTTGTTTTTGGTACGCATCAAGTTGTTCTGTGGATTCTTTTATCTTCCCGTAACGTATTTCTGCCACCTTACCGTAATTACCTTCTCGTTCTGCACGTTCAGCTTCAAGCTTGTAGTTTTCAATGTCTTGTTTGATATTTTGAACATTCTCAACCGTTTCTTTTTCGCTTTTCCATTTAGCATTTAGCTCATTTCGTTCTTCTTTTAAATTTGCCAATTCAGCTTTTAAGCTTTTTAATTTGGTTTCGTCTTTTTCACGTTTAATAGCTTCATGCTCAATTTCCAGTTGCATTATCTTTCTATCCAAAACGTCTAGTTCTTCTGGTTTCGAATTGATTTCCATTCGTAATTTAGAAGCAGCTTCATCCATAAGGTCAATTGCCTTGTCTGGTAAAAACCTGTTTGTGATATAGCGATTGGATAATTCTACAGCACCAATAATAGCTTCATCTTTAATTCGAACTTTATGATGCGTTTCGTACTTTTCCTTGATACCTCTTAGGATGGAAATGGCACTTTCGGTATCAGGCTCATTAACCGTTACTTTTTGAAAACGACGCTCAAGTGCTTTGTCTTGTTCAAAATATTTTTGGTATTCGTCTAAAGTTGTTGCACCAATGGCTCTGAGTTCGCCTCTTGCTAAAGCAGGCTTTAAAATATTGGCTGCATCCATGGCTCCTTGTCCGCCACCAGCGCCAACCAGTGTGTGGATTTCGTCTATAAATAATACTATGTCTCCTTCGCTAGTGGTTACTTCCTTAATTACAGCTTTTAAGCGTTCTTCAAACTCACCTTTATATTTGGCACCAGCAATTAGCGCTCCCATATCTAAAGCAAAAATTTGTTTATCTTTTAAATTTTCTGGGACGTCTCCATCAATTATTCTATGAGCTAAACCTTCAGCAATAGCGGTTTTACCAGTACCTGGTTCACCTACTAAAATTGGGTTGTTTTTAGTACGACGAGATAGGATTTGAAGAATTCTTCTTATTTCCTCATCTCTACCGATTACAGGATCTAATTTTCCATCGCTAGCCAATTGATTCAAGTTCTTGGCGTACTTATTTAAAGCATTGTAAGTTTCTTCCTGACTTTGGGAGGTTACTCTGTCTCCTTTTCTCAATTCCTCAATAGCAGAATTTAAACCTTTTTCATTTACTCCCTGATCTTTTAAAATTTGCGCAATTTTACTTTTTGATTTAAAAATTGCCAAAATTAAATGTTCTATAGAGACAAAATCATCTTTCATTTTTTTTGCGATGATTGATGCTTCATTTAGGGTTTTGCTAGCTTCGCGAGAAAGCATTAACTCACCGCCAGAGACTTTTGCAAAACTTTCTAGTTCTTTGTCTAATACCTGTTTAAGTAGAGGGATGTTAACATTTAACTTTTTTAATATAAATGGTAAAACATTTTCATCAACTTCAAAAAGCGCTTTAAATACGTGCTCATTTTCTATTTGCTGATGACCAAAACTTTGAGCAAGCTGCTGTGCTTGCTGTATAGCTTCTTGTGATTTTATTGTATAATTATTAAAATTCATCTTTTGTTATTTTTAAACCTTATTTGCAATAATCCTACCATTTATAAAAGCCTATATCTCAATGACAAACTGACTGATTTGTTAAGTTTTGTACTGACTTTTTGACAATAATAATATTGGACTTAACATAAAACATCTTAACTTCATTTTAAAATTCTAGACTTTTATGTTCTTAGTTTTATAACTGTCTCTTATACACATCTGACGCTGCCGA
>CAJXVG010000261.1 GCA_913061495.1 uncultured Winogradskyella sp. | reverse complement strand
TCTACACGTAAGGAGTCGTCGGCAGCGTCAGATGTGTATAAGAGACAGGTATAGATTCAATAAATTCGTGTACTTCTAAATTGGAAGTTGGGCCATAAGAATTGATTATAGTCCCTTTACAGTTTTTCCCAGCTTCTATAACATATAAAATAGATTGGTCAGAAGGATTACTCATTCCTTCATATCGATGCTCTGCTACTATTTTTACCTGTTTGGGTAAAAATTCAAACTTTGCATTTGAAGATTTTAATTTATTATCTTCTACTCTAAAGTTTTCTGAATACCCTTTGTTTACATACTGTTCGAGGAAATTTAATTCGTGTTTAGCGTTTGGTTCGCTATCATTTAGATCTTTCATATTAATTGAAATTAAAACCAAAAATAATAAATAGAAAGATTGTGTTGTATCTCATTACAACATAACTGTATCGCAATTAAGTAAAAACTAGATAAAATATTTAAATTTATGATTTTGTCTTAAGGTCAAAAACAATTGTCGAGATATATGAACTGACCTTGTTTTTGTAATCTTTTAAGGTGCTTTCAACAACTACTTTTCTTTTAGTTTTATACCAAATTGAAAAGCTTTAGTAATGGAATAATTGATCCTCTGTATGTCTTTCTTCATTTTCTGCTTTTGATTTCTTCTGAAGCTTTTCTGAAGGTATGTTTTCAGTTTTCGGTTTTTTTTCTTTTTGTTCAGTTTCTCATAAAGAGCTGAGTTATCCTTAAAAGGATTATAACCTTCTCTTAATAGAAGTAGTAATCTTTTTCAGGAAAGTGGTGCATTCAAGGCCTTAACGCAACAAAAGTTGCTAATTAGTAATAGTTCAATTTAATTTTTTCTTTCCAAAAAACCTAGATTTTTCTGAAGGCTTTTCGGAAAGATAAAATTAGACGGAGTTCAGTTCCAAAACCTCAAGAGGTGTTTTATATCCTAAGACCTTTCTGGGCCTGTTATTGAGTTTATTTTGTATCATTTTGAGTTGAGCTCTATCGACATTTTTAAAATCAGTTTTTTTAGGTAAAAATCGTCTGATAAGTCCGTTAGTGTTTTCATTGGTTCCTCGTTCCCAAGATGCATATGGATTGGCAAAATAGACTTTGATTCCAGTGTTGTTTGTTAACCATTTATGGTCAGCCATTTCTGTACCATTATCATAGGTCATTGTCTTTGTAAGTTGATTATCAAAACGATTTAACTCTTTGGCAAAAGCTCTTGTTACAGATTTTGTAGTTCTGTCTTTAAGACTAACAGTAAGTGTGTATCTTGACTTGCGTTCGACTATAGTTCCAATGGCAGATTTTTGAGCTTTGCCAATGACCAGGTCACCTTCCCAATGTCCGATTTCCTGTCTGTTTTCCACATGTTTGGGTCTTTGAGAGATATTAACTTGGTCTCTAATCTTAGATCTTTTTTTACGTCTAGCTTTGGGTTTCTACGTCTTGATTTTTGATAGGGTAGAAGCTTAATGAGTTTTTTGTTCAGGCTTGCTTGAGGATGGGAATAGATGTGCATATAGATCGCTTCATAAGAAATAGTCATAATAGGATCATTAGGATGTTCGATCTTTATTCTACCAGCTATTTGTTCTGGTGACCAGTTTTTCAATAGTCTTTTATAGACGTAAAAACGCAGCAAACTATAGGTGCCGATTTTGTCTAAATTCCTTTTGTTTAGATAGTCGTCTTTAGCGAGCCAATCGGCAAGAGAAGCATCGTATTTATCACTAGGATTAGATACCCATTTATTCACTTCTCTGGTTATAGTGGAACGCGCTCGATTAAGTTTTTTAGCAATAGAAGACATGGATTTATCTTCTTCCAAAAGTGTCTGGATAATGACACGTTCTTTAAGTGATAATCGTTTATGCTTTTTTGTGTTCATACAACAAATCTAAAATTTTGATTTGTTGCGTTAAGTTATTGAATTCGTAAAGTTAGCGTGTATTATACTGAAATAGGTTGACCTTTTTTGGTTAATATTTCGACGTTCAAAAGATTTTTTTTAAGCCGTTTAGAAGGCAAAAAAATAATTTGAACTAGGTCTGTTTTTAAATCGTTAGTTCAGGTAAATTTACATTATTTTTTCGATACGATTTGTATTTAATGTTTGGATTTAAATGGACTTCTGCTGGTTTTCTTAATTCCAGGCTAAAATGAGTTCTTAGGTTGTTATAAATATATACAGCTTGTTCGGTCAATTTTTGCGCTAAATCTGTGTTTTTAATGGTTTGTTTTAAACCGTATTCATATTTTAAAGTTCTATTAATACGTTCAGCAACAGCGTTTTCATAAGGATCGTATTGCTCAGTCATACTCATTGTAATGTTATTTCTTTCAGCAAAATCTGTGTATTTTGGATTACAGTATTGAAAACCTCTGTCTGAATGATGAATGAGTTTTTTATTAGGATATTTTCTATTTTTAATAGCCATATCGAGCGCATCTGTGCAAAGTGATGTTCTCATATGATTATCTAGTTTGTAACCCATAATTTGCTTAGAATAAGCGTCTGTAACGATGGCTAAATAATTGTGTCCATTTTCAGTTTTAATATAGGTAATATCGCTTACCCAAAGTTGTTCAGGACGAGTAGGAACGTGGTCTTTTACTAGATTTTTATATTTTTTGTACATATGATTAGAGTTTGTTGTTGTGATGTAGTTTTTTGTTTTAGGAACAAGTAGTTTATTAAGTCTTAAGAAGCGATAGAACTTGTCTCTACCAATTTTAATATCAGCGTTAATACAGTCTTGTTTAAGTTCTGTGTGAAGTTTTACTCCACCTGTTTTCGAGCCTACTTTTTTACGGTAGTCTTTAACCATTTTAATAAGTTTTTGATGATTTATTTGTTGTTTTTGTTGGGTTTTGAGTCTTTTGTAGAAGGCTTGTTTAGATATCCCAAAACATCCATAGAACCACATTCTTTTAAACGGTTTTTCTTTTTTAGTTCTATCTCTTTTGCTAATGTTTTGGGTAACGACTTTTTTGACATATCGACTCCTGTAATGAGTTCCATATCAGCAATGATATCTTGCTGAAAGTCTTTTTGAAACTCTAATTCTTCAATCTTTTCCTTAAGTTTTTTAATTTCCTTGTCTTTACTCATACCATTGTTTTGTTGTACTAAGGTACTGTATTTTCTCAACCAATAAGTAATGGTAGTTCTCGGAACATCATACTTTTTAGAGGCGAAGTTGGTAGATACTTGACCGTTTAAGATTTGGTCAACAACTAAAAGTTTGGTTTCTAAGGTTACTTTTTGATAGCTTTTTTTTCGCCAGTGTTCATTTTGTGTTTTCATAAGTGACTATAATTAAAAGATTAATTTTTAGTCAACCTATTTCAGGAAAGTTGTTTCATAAATTGTGTACAACGTTTATGTATAAGAATAGTTGCGGGTTTGTATGCGAGGATTTTCCGAAGGAAAATCAGAC
>CAJXVG010000260.1 GCA_913061495.1 uncultured Winogradskyella sp. | reverse complement strand
GATCAGCCTCGGTCTCGTGGGCTCGGAGATGTGTATAAGAGACAGTTACTTAACTGTGAAATTAGACAAACACGCTATTTCATGGGCTGAGAGAAGAAGAGAAAAACTAAAAGTTAAATCTAAAGCAAAAGCGTAATTATGTCATCGATAGAACAACAAGCAAAAGGAAAAAAAGACGGAGAAATTAGATATTTAACTCCGTTGAATATTGAGACTTCTAAAACTAAGAAGTACTGTCGTTTCAAAAAGTCTGGTATTAAGTACGTAGATTACAAAGATGCAGACTGGTTATTAGGTTTTGTTAACGAACAAGGTAAATTGTTACCAAGACGTTTAACAGGGACTTCTTTAAAATATCAAAGAAAGGTATCTGTAGCGGTAAAGAGAGCTAGACACTTAGCATTAATGCCGTATGTAGCGGATTTATTAAAGTAAAAATATCATAACAATGGAACTTATATTAAAACAAGACGTTGATAATTTAGGATTTAAAGACGATATTGTAACAGTAAAGAACGGTTATGGTAGAAATTTTTTAATTCCTCAAGGACAAGCTGTAATGGCAACTTCATCTGCTAAAAAAGTATTGGCAGAAACCTTGAAGCAAAGAGCTTACAAAGAGAAATCAATTATTGCTGAAGCAGAGAAAACGGCTGAAGCTTTAAGTACTCTAGATATTAAAATTACAGCTAAGGCTGGCGCAGGTGCAACTGCTGGAGACAAAATATTTGGTTCTGTAACCAATATGGATTTAGCTAATGCACTTAAAAACGAAGGTCATGATGTTGAGAAGAAATTTATTTCTATCAATGGTGGCAACATTAAGCGTTTAGGTCAGTATGAAGCTGAGATTAGATTACACAGATCAGTGAATGTAGATTTTACTTTTGAAGTGATAGCAGAAGCTTAATCTAATACTTAACATTTTTAAAAACCGTTTAGTTTACTAGACGGTTTTTTTATTTTCAACTTTATTTATGGTAAAAAGAATCCTTTTAGCAATAACTCTACTTTTGTTTTTGGGCTGTAAAGAGTCTGAAAAAACGAATAGTGCAACTAATAGCGTTGACTCTAAACTTATCACACTTTTTAAGGCATCTAACAATAGTTATCCTAAAATAAGTGTTCACAGAGGCGGAAAAGGATTGAGGAATTATCCTGAAAATTGTCTCGAAACTATTAAATATGTGCGCGATAGTATAAACGCTGTATTTGAAATTGATGTCGCTCAGACCAAGGATGGTAGATTGGTTTTGTTGCATGACAATACTCTTGAAAGAACAACAACAGGTAGTGGGTTAGTTAAAAATTTAACTTACACAGCGTTAGCAAAATTCAGCCTTGTTGATGATTATGGTAAGAAAACCAACTTTAAAATACCGCTTTTATCAGAGGTCTTAAAATGGTGCAAAGAAAACAATGTAATACTTACCATTGATGTTAAAAGAGGTGTAAGCCTAAAGGACATAGTAGATTCCATTAAAAAAGCAAATGCAGAAGATATAAGCATAATTATCACTTATAATGTTGAGCAAGCAAAATTAGTTTATCAGTTAGCACCTGAATTGTTGATGTCAGTTTCAGCTAGAAATAATGATGAATTCAATCGTTTAATAAAAGCCGGAATCCCAACAAAAAATATGTTGGCGTTTACGGGAACACGTTTGTCTAAAAAATCACTTTATAATAAATTACATGCAAATAATATAGTTTGTATGTTGGGTACTTTAGGCAACCTAGATGAGCGAGCTAAAGCCAGAGGTAACGAGTTATATTTGGAGTGGCTAGATTTAGGAGTTGACATGTTAGCTACCGATAGACCTTTTGCTGTGAATAAAACAATTAAGAAATAGATTTCTGCTTAGGTGGAAATGAAATTTTATTTTCAATGAAATACTCAAGATTAACTAAAGAACAATTTGAAGAATTACACCAAGAATTCATAAATTTCTTGGCAACACAATCCATAACTGCGGATGAGTGGGAGGATATCAAAAAAAACAAACCTGAAGCAGCAGAGCAAGAACTCGATGTGTTCAGTGATTTAGTTTGGTACGGTGTTTTGGATAAAGTGGAATACTTGGAGCACGTTTCCCCTCAGCAAATACATTTGTTTAAGTGCAAGGAGAAGCAAATGCATCTCATTGCTTTAAAACTAAAGAAAGATGATGTTGACTTAACAACAAAAGATGGCTTCCAATGGCTAAGAGATAATTTGCTTTCGGATGATATTGAATTTTTCAATGCGAATAAACCTTACTCAGACGATAAGCATTTAGATATTTTTAAGCTGATTCAAACTGGAGCCAATATCACAAAAGGTGAGTTGTTTCAGTATTTTGAAAAGTTGATTGGGCAGTAAAACCGCCTTTAAACTTAGAATTTCACTACTTTGTAAGTTGAAACCCAATCAAAAAATAAAGAGATTCCTGCCTTCGCAGGAATTTTTTTTACTCATAACGTAACGACTCAACAGGATCTAATTTTGCGGCTTTTGTAGCAGGATATAAACCTGAAACTACAGCAACTACAAACGCAATACTTGTTGCCCAAATCATGGCAAACCAAGGTGTAGTGAATTCAAGATCAAATGCTGCTGAAATTCCCCAACCTATTAAAATACCAAGCAGAATTCCTAAAATTCCACCAAACTGACCAATGATAACAGTTTCCATAAAAAACTGAAAAGCAATAGTTTTACGCTTGGCACCTAAAGACTTGCGCACACCAATTTCTCGCGTTCGTTCCGTTACGGAAACCAACATAATATTCATCAAGGCAATTGTAGAGCCAAAAATGGTCACAATACTTATAACCCAAGCAGCTATGTAAAGATATTGCGATGTTTCTGCAACTCTATTCAATAAATCGTC
The DNA here is from genome assembly GCA_913061495.1 of uncultured Winogradskyella sp. Classification (GTDB taxonomy): domain Bacteria; phylum Bacteroidota; class Bacteroidia; order Flavobacteriales; family Flavobacteriaceae; genus Winogradskyella. Next base: position 573 of record CAJXVG010000260.1, on the reverse strand, counting down.
ACTTCCTTCAATACCAAAATTATTTTTTTCAACAGGGTTTAAACCACGCACATTTCTAAAAGTTAAAATAGCATCATCTTTTGCACCTGCTAACATATCCTTTTTGTCCACCTTTACACTTAGAGCATAATTAATATTAGGATTGGTAAAGATAGAACGTGCTTTTTGGATAGGCATAATCACTCTTAAATCTTGATTATTACCAAAAGTTGAACCTTTTTCTTTCAACACACCAATAACTTTAAACTTAGAACCTCTAATGCTAATGGTTTTGTCTATGGGATTTTCTTCAGGAAACAAAGCCTTTTGTAAATCACTACCAATAACACACACAGCATTACCGTTTTGAATATCGAAGAAATTTAATGAGCGACCATTTTCAATTTCCAAACCAGAATTTTCAATAAAGTTTTCATTTGAACCAATAACCGAGACTTCAGGGTCAGTTTTTTCGTTTTCGTATTTTACTTCAGCTGCAAACGTTCCGAAAAAAGATACTGCAACTTTTGTAAAAGGGAAGTTGTAATTCCTGTCTCTTATACACATCTCCGAGCCCACGAGACCGAGGCTGAT
>CAJXVG010000259.1 GCA_913061495.1 uncultured Winogradskyella sp. | reverse complement strand
AAATAGATAAAATAATGTTAAACGTAAAATTTGAAAATTATGAGTAATTTATTTCCCACCGTTAAAAAAGGTAGTGATTCAAATTCTAGTTATAGAACATTACCAAGTATATCATCTTGGTTTGATGATATGGTTAACCAAGGCTTTGGTACTGAGTTTATGTCTAATTTTAATAACGGCATAACATTGCCCTCTGTAAACGTAAAAGATAATGATGAAGAATTTGTAGTTGAAATGGCTGTGCCAGGCTTACAGAAATCAGATTTTGATTTAAATGTAGATAATAATTTGCTGTCAATCTCTGCTGAGTTAGAGACTAACACAGATGACTCTAATGAAAATTACACCAGAAGAGAATTTGGTTATTCGTCATTTAAACGCACATTTTCTTTACCAGAATCCGTAGAAACTGATAACATCAGTGCTAAATATGAAGAAGGGATTTTAAAAGTAACATTACCTAAGCGTGATGAAGCCAAGAAAAAACCTTTGAGACAAATCAAAATTTCTTAAAATAGAATTTAAATCAAAAAAAGCCAGCAAATTGCTGGCTTTTTCTTTTAATATATAGATTTTTTAACTTTCAGTTTGCATAGTTTTTGCAACAGCCTCAACCTCGTCTAAGACCCTTAACAAGTTTCCACTCCAGAGTTGAGCAATTTCTTCTTCAGTATAACCTCTTTTAACCAATTCTAAAGTGACATTAAAGGTTTCTGAAGCATCAGACCAGCCTTCAATTCCTCCACCACCATCAAAATCGCTACTAATACCTACGTGGTCAATACCCATTTTTTCAACCAAATAATCAATGTGATTTACAAAATCGGTTACATCAACAGCAGGAGGGAGACCTTCCATAGTTTTAGCTTTTTCTTTCACAATACCTTTCATCTTAATGTACGTTTCAATATATTTATCTCGTTGATCACCTTTTGGAAGGCTTGAAATTTCTTTCATGGACATCCACTTACTTCCTAAAGAATCCAAAACTGTTTTTTCTAAATCTTTTAAGGCTTTACTTCTGGCATCGTTTTTTTCAGTATTTAAATAAGAAGTAAAAGCAACGGTTTGTACAACTCCTCCATTTTTTTTCATCCATTGTAGTTGTTCGTCATCTAAATTTCTGCTATGATCACATAACGCTCTGGCTGAAGAATGCGATGCGATTATCGGAGCTTTACTTAATTCAATCATTTGCTTCATGGCTTGTTTTGATGGGTGGGAAACATCTATCATCATACCAACACGGTTCATTTCAGAAACTACTTGTTTTCCGAGGTCGCTTAAACCATTATGAAGCCAAATGCTATCACGTTCGCCTGTATTACTGTCGCTAAGCTGGCTGTGACCGTTGTGAGATAAGGACATGTACCTTGCTCCATACTCATAGAACAACCCAACATTGCTTAGGTCTGTGCCTATTGGGTAGCCGTTTTCAACACCAATCATAGCTACTTTTTTACCATTTTTAATTATACGTCGTACATCTCTGGAGGTAAGCGCTAATTCAATATCGTTTGGTGCTATATCTTTCACGAGTTTATGAATTGCTTTAAATTTGGACATAGCATTCTCATATGCTTTTTTATAACCTGATTCATTTAGTGAGTCCTGACCTGTATAAACGATAAACCACGCAACGTCTAATCCGCCTTCTTTCATTTTTGGTAATGTGATTTGTGTATCTAAATCTTGGGTGTAGTTTAAGGAATCCGTAAAATTCTTCACATTAATATCACAATGTGTATCTAGTGTAATGACACGATCATGTATGGACTTAGCCTTTGCTATTAGCTCATCTTCATTTGATTTGTCAGATTTACAACTCGTCAAAATTATTAAAGAAATGGTTAAAAGTAAAAGTGATTTGATTTTCATTATTGGATTGGTTTTGCATAAAAATAGATAAAAACAAAGAAACCAACACATTTACTGTATTGGTTTGTTTGTTTAAATTCGAATGGATGATTAAGCCAATTCGTATTTAACGGTGTCTAGGTCATCATCCAAACTATTGGATGTGTTGACAATTTTAGATAATCTTTTCATAACTGATTGTTTTTGATTGATGAATTTTTAATTACTTATCTGTAACGTCTTTTACTGTTCCAAGAGTAGCTTTTTGTTTCTACAGATGTGTTTGATAATTGATTGTTGTTTAAAGTTCTCATGATTGTTCGTATTTAATTGATTACACTAAATAGACGACACAGAAATAAAATTGTTACAGTACTATGTATTACAAAGTAGTATTTTAACATAATTTAACTTTTAACTGTATATTTAAAGCATGAGATTTATTGTAATCTTAATCTTATTTATTTTTATTCTATTATCATGTAATAGTAGGCAAGAAGCGACTTGTATTTTAAAAAAAATGGAAGTTACCGCAACTGCCTATAATTCCTTGGCTTATCAAACCAATTCTAATCCGCATATTACAGCTTTTGGAGATAGTTTAATTCCTGGTCTCAGATATATTGCTGTTTCTAGAGATTTATTAGATTCTGGCTTAGTGTACAATACCCAAGTAAAAATTAAAGGCTTTGACAGTTTGTTTACAGTAAAGGATAAAATGAACAGACGTTACCGAAACCATATTGATATTTATATGGGTATTGATGTGAAAGCCGCAATAAAATGGGGCAGAAAAAAGGTGATAATTCAATATTGTATTGCGCCTAAAGACACATTGCTTTAATAATTTCTTTTTACCATAACTTCAGATACAATAAACGGATAAGCTTTTTTTACGTTTTCTAATTCAGCTTTTGTTAATTGCTCTGGTGTTTTGTTAAACGTTTGTTTAGCATAGCGTTCGCGCAAATCATAATATGCTTTTGTTATTTCATCTTGAACCGCTATAAACAATTCGTACTTTGTCAAAGCATCATGACTTAAAGATATAACGGCATTTTTAGGGTGATCTGAGTTTTCCGCGGATTGAGTGCCCTTACAATAATCGCAATTATCACTTCCATTATTATCTACAAAAGCTGTTATCATTTTTTTAATGGCATTCAATTCAACAACGTCATCTTCAACCATTATTTCTTGCTGGTCGTTGATTATAATTTTCAAAACGTTACGTTTTTCAATATCCAAAGTACAGTCAACATTGGGAGGACAGTCATTGGGTAATTTTCTTAAAATTCCTTTGTCAGCAGAAATAGTCGTAGTAACTAAAAAGAAAATGAGCAGTAAAAAGGCGATGTCTGCCATTGAACCTGCATTAACTGTTGTGGAATGTCTTCTAAATGATTTCATAATAGCTAAATATTTTAATGTTAATTCCTTATGAATCACAACAACAGTACCAATCTTGTTAAATGTTGTTAACAATATTTCAGCAAAACACTTGTAATGTGCTATTTTTGCAAAATTAACCTATTACCAAAAGTTTATAAATGCTGTCTCTTATACACATCTGACGCTGCCGACGACTCCTT
>CAJXVG010000258.1 GCA_913061495.1 uncultured Winogradskyella sp. | reverse complement strand
TACGAGATCAGCCTCGGTCTCGTGGGCTCGGAGATGTGTATAAGAGACAGACTCCATATATATTTTACCTATTCATCACAAACTATAAAACCATTACTACAAACGACTTTAAAATAATTTTAAGCTTAGTTGTTTTCCTATGTTTTGTTAAAGTAACTATTTCTGTCTTACTCATTTTACCATTGGTTCTTTTGATTAAAAATTTTGAAATTTTGAAAAAAAACACCTGGTATTATTCACTTCTAAGTATAACTGTTTTAGGATTGTTCATTGCAAAAAATGCTATCATTACTGGTTATTTATTATATCCTATTTCTCAGATAGATATTGCTAGTTTTGATTGGAAAGTGCCAAAAAGCATTTTGGAATTTTATAAGCTTGGCACTTATTTAGAAGGCATGAGCAATATTGATGTCTCTCATTTAGCCTTTTTTGAAAAAATTAAACTGTGGCTAACTTTACCAAAACTAGATGGCTTATTCAACAAAGCCTTTATATTACTGATTATAATTTTCCCTTGGTTTCTATATAAAAACAAAGATAAGTCTAGCCTATTGGTTATATATGTATTAGCTGTTCTTCAACTTATTATATTATGGTTTACATCTCCTCAATATAGGTTCTTTTTTGTATTTGTTTCATTTTTAGCTATACAAGTACTTGTCACTATTGTTAAAAACAAAAAAAACGTATTGTACTTAGTCTATGTATCCATCATTTTAGGTGCTATTCCTGTTTTTGTAAATATTAATTTGAATGCATTTACAAACAATAATTTTGCAATGGATTTAAACACTTTTGAATTAAAAAATGTAATTATTCCAAAAGAAAACACTAAAACAAAAACTAAATTCACAGAACAAAACATTGCTGATTTTGAATTTTATTCACCAAGTGAAGATGTATTTTTTTGGGTTACTGGCAATGGAGAATTACCTTGCGTAAACAAAAAACAAATAGACTTTATAAAATACCACTATAAATATATTCCGCAATTGCGAACTGATGATTTAAAAGATGGGTTTAAATCTGTTTTAATTGAAAAGTAGCTCGCGTTAAAATAAGCTTTGAATAATTTTTTCGTCGGTAATACCTTCAGCTTCTGCTTTGTAATTTTTAATAATCCTATGTCTTAGTATTCCTGTAGCAACGGCTTGAATATTCTCAATATCAGGCGAAAATTTTCCGTTGATTGCCGCATGGGTTTTAGCTGCCAAAATTAAATTTTGAGAAGCTCTAGGACCAGCCCCCCAATCTACAAACTCTTTTACAACATCTGCAGCACTTGTAGCATTTGGTCTGGTTTTACCAACTAAATTCACAGCATATTCTATGACATTATCTGCAACAGGAATACGACGAATTACATTTTGAAAATCTGAAATTTCTTGTGCCGTGAATAAAGCATTTACTGTTTGCTGAATATCACTTGTTGTTGATTTTACGACCTCAACCTCTTCTTTAAAAGATGGATATTCTAAATTAATGGCAAACATAAATCTATCTAACTGAGCTTCTGGTAAAGGATAAGTTCCTTCTTGCTCAATTGGGTTTTGTGTTGCTAAAACAAAATATGGTAAATTTAATTTGTATTGGTGACCTGCGACAGTTACCGCACGCTCTTGCATGGCTTCAAGCAAAGCAGCTTGGGTTTTGGGAGGTGTTCTGTTAATTTCATCTGCTAATATAATATTAGCGAAAATAGGTCCTTTTATAAATTTGAATTTTCTATTCTCATCTAAAATTTCAGCTCCCAAAATATCACTTGGCATTAAGTCTGGTGTAAACTGAATTCTTTTAAAGTCCAGACCCAAGGCTTTAGCAATGGTATTTACCATTAATGTTTTTGCCAAACCTGGCACTCCTATTAAGAGCGAATGTCCACCAGAAAAAATAGAAATAAGAATTTGGTCAACAACTGCATCTTGCCCAACGATAACTTTAGCTATCTCCTTTTTAAGCGCATTATATTTTTCAACGAAATTTTCAATCTTCTTAACATCAGACATATACTATTGATTTTTTAACCAGTTACTCTGGAAATCACAGGCTTTGTATTCTCCATTAATTTTAATGTAAGTTGCCATGATCGTTTCTTTTTGCCATTTGGCAATTGCCTCTACCTGTTTGTCTTGTAATGCCAATTCTTTAATTTTAAGATAATCCCTTGCAAAATCTGCTTCATGATCATCTATTCTATCAGTTACAGTTAAAATCTTAAATTTTAATCTATTGATTCTATCTTCATCTTGTAAAACAGGACTAATTTCTCCATCCTCTAAATTCTGAATTTGTGAATAAAGTTCTGGTTCCATTTTGGTCAATTCAAAATTAAAATCTTGTGTTGTTGGGTTGGTTAATTGACCACCTTCATACTTTGTTTCCTTTTCATCACTAAACTCACGTGCAGCTTCAGCAAATGTCAATGAGCCATCAACTATTTTTTCTCTTACTTCATCAATTAGATCTTTTGCTTTTTTAATAGCTTCTGGAGTTATTTCTGGTCGTATAAGTATGTGTCTCACTTCATATTCTTGACCTCTAATTTTTTCTAAATAAATGATATGAAAACCAAAATCTGTTTCAAAAGGGTCTGATATTTCACCTTCTTGTAAATTAAAAGCCACATCTCTAAACTCCTTTACCATACGAGGATTTTTCCTATTCATGGCTGGTAATAAACCTCCATTGTTTTTAGAGCCTTGATCGTCTGAATAAAACAAGGCCTTAGTCGTAAAACTTGCACCATTTTCTTCAACATCCTTTTTAAAACCTTTTAACTGCTCAATAGCTGCTTGCTTAGATTCTTCAGTAACTTCTGGTATTACTACTATCTGTGCTACTTTTAATTCCGTACCAAAAGTTGGTCTTTCATCCTTAGGAATTTCATTGAAAAACTCTCTGACTTCTTCTGGTGTTACCTCAATCTCACTGATAACTTTATTTTGCATTTCCTTGGCGAGATAACCATTTTTATTGATTTCGTACATCTCATCACGAAGTGCTTGCTCTGAGTCTTTCTTATAAAATTTTAAAAGCCCTGCCATATCACCTTTGGTTTGTGCCAGAATGCCTTGAATTTGTTGTTCTACCGAATTTTGTATATAAAGTTCGTTAACAACAACACTATCTTGGATAGCTTGATGCGCGTATAGCTTGCCTTCTAAAAGACTACCAAAAAGTTCGCAACGTGTAAAACCTTCCAAATCGGCTCCTTGTGCTTTTAGTTGTGCAATCTCACGATCTAAATCTGATTCTAAAATTATAAAATCACCAACTACAGCTGCTACTCCATCTGCTTTTATTCTATTTCCAGGTAACACAGAATCTTTTTTTGATTCAAGTTTTTCCTTTGGAGTATCATCAATTATTTCTTGAGAATTTGAAAAATTGAAGGTTATAAAGCAGATAAATAATAGTGCCTGTCTCTTATACACATCTCCGAGCCCACGAGACCGA
>CAJXVG010000257.1 GCA_913061495.1 uncultured Winogradskyella sp. | reverse complement strand
GATCTACACGTAAGGAGTCGTCGGCAGCGTCAGATGTGTATAAGAGACAGAAAAACGACTTTATGATTATCAGATAAAAGACCTTAATCGCATATTTGATGTAATGACTGAAGAGGCTGATGATTTTAACCTTCTGTACCAATTGCCAACTGGAGGAGGAAAAACGGTTATATTTTCTGAAATTGTTCGTAAGTACATTGAAACCCACAAAAAAAAGGTGGTGATCCTTACCCATAGAATTGAGCTGTGCAAACAAACTTCAAATGTACTTTCAGGTTTTAATGTAAAAAATAAAGTCATTAACAGTAAGGTAAAAACTCTACCAGATCAAGACGATTTTGAATGTTTTGTGGCTATGGTAGAAACCTTGAACAACCGATTATCTGATAAGGATTTTGAACTTAAAAACGTTGGATTGGTTATTATTGATGAAGCTCATTATAATTCATTCAGAAAATTATTCAAGTTTTTTGAGCACTGTTTTATTCTAGGAGTTACCGCAACACCATTGAGTAGTAATATTAAACTACCAATGAAAGACAATTACAAAAAATTGATTGTTGGCGATGATATTTCAACATTAATAAAAAATGGTTTTTTGGCAAATGCTGAAGTGTACAATTACGATGTGGGATTAACCACGTTAAAAATTGGTATTAACGGAGATTATACGGTAAAATCTTCGGAAGCACTTTATACCAACAGCACTATGCAGACTAAACTTTTAGGAGCTTACGAGGAAACTTCAAAAGGGAAAAAGACGTTGATTTTCAACAATGGTATTTATACCTCAAAAGAAGTATTTTATACCTTTCAGAAAGCAGGTTATAACGTTAGGCATTTAGACAATACTGCAAATAAACAAGAACGAAAAGATATCTTAAAATGGTTTAAAAACACACCAGATGCTGTACTGTCCTCAGTAAGTATTTTAACCACAGGTTTTGATGAACCATCCGTTGAGTCTATTATTCTTAATAGAGCAACAAGGTCGTTGACGCTTTATTTTCAAATGATTGGCCGTGGAAGCCGTATTTATAAAGAAAGAAAATCATTTCAGGTAATTGATTTAGGAAATAATGTGGTGCGCTTTGGACCTTGGAGCCAGCCAGTAGATTGGCAGCATATCTTTAGATATCCAGATTTATATTTAGATAACATTGTTGATGATGAAGCTATTGAACGCGATTTTGTGTATGAAATGCCAGAGAAAATTAAATTAAAATTCAATACATCAAAATCACTTGATTTTGATGTAAAAGCAGAGTATAAAGACGTCCTTAATTCAAATAAAAAATCGTTTACGGTCATAGAGCGCTCAATTGCCCAACATTCCCAGATTTGTATAGAAAACAGTGAAGATGTTTTTGATGCGCGCGAACTGATTAAAGACCTTCAAGATGAAATAGCGTATAGGATTAAGCAATATTGCTATTGTATTATGAACAGTACACAAAACTATAAAGACTGGCTTTTTGAAGAATACAATAGACGGTTAAGAATTAGTTTTAACGGTAAGTTTTAACTTTTTTTTGTAAGGAATTGCTTTTTTATACGTTTATTTTGATTGTAGGTACGGTTTTTGTTACCTTATTACAAGTTGATGAATTTTAAATTTAATAGCGTGAAATCCTTAAAAACCATATTCTTTTTGTTCTGCATCTGTTGCAGTAGTATGGTTTTTGCCCAAGTGAAAGATAAGGAGACAAAATCTATACGTATTCCGGCTGAAACCTCTAAAAAAGAAAAAGATTCCACACCAAAGAAAATTAAAGTTGCTCCTAAACTCGACAAGGAAAATGAAAAGAGTGGTAAAGACAAATTAAACGGCATACCCTTAAAAGGCTTAAAAATGTACGGCCTTAATGAGACAAAAAAACCATTTTCTATGATTGATGATGATGGTTTAAAAAGTCCTGGTGAAATTTTTGAAAAACGTTGGAATAAAGAAGCTGAAAAAGGAGGAATAATTAAAACAATGTCCGATCAGTTTTTAGGAGAATATAGAGTAGATACCAAGTTTGTGAATATAGTTTGTAGAGATCACGAATATCCAGATGGTGATAAAGTGCAAGTTATTGTAAATGATATTATAGTTTACCATAGTATTACATTAACGAGCAGTTACAAACGTTTAGAAATTAATTTAGCTGAAGGTAGAAACAATATTGATATTGTTGCCCTAAATCAAGGAGATTCTGGCCCAAATACCGCAGAATTTGTGGTTTACGATGATAAGGGTGATTTAATATCTTCTAAAGAATGGAATTTACTCACAGGAGTAAAGGCTAAAATTACCTTTATAAATGAAAAAGTGGTTATAAAAGAAAAGGATAGTTCTTCTTCAAAAGATCAAGCTTCTAATAATTAATTACTTCTATTTCTGAAGCTTTCATACTACCTAATTTATAGCCTCCTATCCGAACCCTTACTAATCTCAACGTCGGAAAACCCACTTTAGCGGTCATTTTTCTTACTTGTCTAAATTTTCCTTCTGTTAACGTAATGGACAACCATGAGGTATCTCCATGTTTTTCGTCTCTAACAAAGCGTTTTTGAATGTGGCTAATGTCTTTTAATGGTGAAGCTTTGCAAGGTTTTGTAATATAAGGTTTTCCGTTAATTGAAATTTCAATACCGTTTTTTAACGTATCAATTATTTCCTTACTTATAATACCATCCACCATAACATGGTATTCTTTTTCAATCTTTGAACTTGTAATGTAATTGCTGAACTTTCCATCTGTTGTTAGTAACAGTAAACCTTCAGATTTTTCATCTAATCTGCCAACAGCCATTGTCTCTTTCGGAAAATGATGAAGTTCACTCAGTAATTTCTTGTTTCTCCTTTTGTTTTGATTGTTTATAAATTGACTTAAATAGCCATAAGGCTTATAAATTTTGAAGTATTTGTGCTTTATTTCCATTACCAATACGTTATAAAACACTTTTGAAGTTGTGAGGTTTCGTCTTTTATCCAACACATTGGAGAACGTTTGTTATTAGTAAACGTTTTAATTGTATGTTTGGCAGCTTCTAAACTTAACCATTCTACATTATTGTGCGGAGTAACCAACCAGTCTAACTTTTTAGGAATATAAAATTGATAAGATTTTAAAATTTCAATCTTATCAATTGATACATAAAAACCCGTTACACAATCTTTATTCAATAGTTTCACATCAACTTCTAAATCATTAAATGGAAGAAAAAGTTGTGCTTTAAAACACAATTTCTGCTTAATTGTGTTTACCTCTAATCCATAATTATCTAAATAAGATTTTGTTCTAAAATCATGGAGTAGTGGAAATTGCTTCTGTTTTAATTTGTGGAGCTTGTAAACTAATGTATCCTTTCGGTTTGGACCAATCCAATATTCTAAAGGATCATTATAGGTATGTAATGAATCATAAAGATAAAACTTGTAAACGATCTCTAAATGTATTGGCTGGTGATTTTGATAGAATAAAGTATCTAATTCACCCTGTCTCTTATACACATCTGACGCTGCCGACGACTCCTTACGTGTAGA
>CAJXVG010000256.1 GCA_913061495.1 uncultured Winogradskyella sp. | reverse complement strand
CTACACGTAAGGAGTCGTCGGCAGCGTCAGATGTGTATAAGAGACAGGTATAAAGAAGCTGAAGGAGACATGGATAAACTTGCGGGTAAAGTGCAAGAGAAATATGGAAAATCAAAAGATGAAGTAAAAAAAGAAATTGATAATTGGTAAATACTGATTATTAAATTGGAAAGCGTTTCAAAATAAAATATTTTGAAACGCTTTTTTTTATCTATAATTTAACGAAATGAACAATTCTAAACTACTCTTAGGTATGGCAATTATACTTTGCGTTAGCTGTGCTTCAAAAAAATATAAAGATATCAGTTATGAACAAAACGAAACAAAGTCCGAAAGTTTAAAACTTAACGTTTTTGAACCTCGAAAAACAGAAACCGATTTAAACCCTGTTGTTATTTTTATGCATGGTGGTTATTGGACCGAAGGAGACAAAGATATTTATGGGTTTCTTGGTCGTAACTTTGCCAAACACGATATTGTTACCGTAATTCCATCTTATACTTTGAGCCCAAAAGGAAATTACGATACTATGGCTAAGGATGTAGTGAGTGCAATACAATGGACCACGACTAATATATCTAAATTCAAAGGTAATCCGGAAGAGATATTTTTAATGGGACATTCAGCAGGAGGCCATTTAATTGCTCTGGCTACAACTAATCCCAAATATGCTAAAAACACAAAATCTGTTAAAGGCGTTATACTAAATGATGCTGCTGGTTTAGATATGTATTCATATTTAAGGAAAAACCCTCCAACAAAAGAGCATAATTATAAAACCACATGGACAGAAAATCCTGAGTTATGGAAGGACGCTTCTCCGGTTTATTTCCTTTCAGAGGGAAGTCCTGAATTTTTAATTTATGTGGGAGAAAAGACCTATGAATCCATTAAGAATCAAAATGCTACATTTTTAAGAGAACTTAAAAAATACCAGCCCAATGTTAAAACTATTTTTTTAGATAAAAAACATGTGCCAATGATGTCTCATTATTTTTGGCCTTGGACAGATCGTTATGATGAAATTATAGAATTTGTTAAGAAACAGAATTAGCCTTCAAAATCAAAGTCTTCATCACCGTTGTTTCCGTTATCTCTTCCAGATCGCTCACGTTTATTTAATCTTTGGTTAAAGCGGTAAATCACAGATAGGTTAATTTGCCTTTGTCTCCATTGATTTTCGCTGTAACGTTGAAAAAATTCTGTTGTTGTTGTAGACTGGCGTTTTCTCGAATTCAGTAAATCCCTTACATTTAGAGATACCGTTAGGTTATTGTCTAAAAGTTCTTTACTAAAAGCTAAATCTATTGAAAGCAACCCATCTGTATCAGATTGTGCATCTTGCTGTGCACCTCTATAAAAGGCATTGGTCTGCCAATCAATTTTCCATGGTAAAGTTATTTTAGAACTAAAACGAGCAAACCAACTTGTATTTTTAGCACTGTAATCTACTCCATTAAAATCACCATCGGTTTCAAATTGAAAAAAGTTAAAGCTTGAGTTTAAGCGTAACCATTTTTCGGGATTATAAAGCATTCCCAATTCGGCACCTGTTCTTTTGTTGGTTGATAAGTTAATAGGTATGGTTCTAACAATATCTATCCCATCTGTTGTTTGTTGTCCAGTATTTTCTTGTACACGCTCAAAAGAATCTGTTTCGTGTTGGTAATAAATAGAACTTGTTAATGTGAATTTATCCCATCGTTTTAAATAGCCTAAATCAAAAGTATTGGAAAATGCTGGCTGTAAATTAGGGTTTCCTTGAAATACGTTAGTTCTACTTGAGCGGGTTGGGAAGGGATTAATAAACCATCCTCGTGGTCTGTTTATTCTTCTGTTATAACCTAATGTAATACTTTCTTCACTGTCAGATTCCGTACCACTTAAGTTAAAAATAAGGTTAAGAGTAGGAAATAGGCCTAAGTAATTATTGTCAAAATCCGTATCTACAGGAAACCCAAATGCCTCTACTAATTCTTCATCAGTTAAACGTGAATCAATATTTCCTTTTAATTGTGTGTGCTCTAACCTTAAGCCTAATAAAAATGAAAATTTACCGAATCTACTACCATATTGACTGTAAAGTGCATTAACATTTTCATCATAATCAAAAATGTTGGTTATGGTGTCGTTAACTACTAAATTACCTGTGCCAATGTCTTCTTGTTCTAAACGATAGTCTGTGATTTCATTTTCAAAATTTCCTCTGTAACCTGCTTCAAACCTAGAGTCTTCACCAAGAGGCAATACATAATCTGCTTGTATAAGATATTCTTTTTGGTCTTCTGTTGTAATTTCTTGTTCTATTTGAAATGGTTCAGGATTAATCTGATTTGTAAATATATACTCTTCATTCAAAAATGTAAAACCGTCTTCAGCATCATTTTCGTATTGCAGATCTGCGGTTAATTTATGGTCGCTATCTTCACCAAACCTTTTTACATAATTAATTGAGATTTGATAACTGTTATCATCCTCAGTTTCTTTTTCGCGTCTTAGTGTTTCTTCGACTATAATTCCGTTGTTAAATCGTTCACTACTGTTAAGGGATAAATCTGCATCGCTTCCTAATCTGTAAAATAGACTACCGGTTATAGAAGATTTTTCATTAATAAAATATTCCATACCAACATTGGCATTGTAATTTCTGTTTAATCGTTCTACTTCTTGGTCTTCACGAATTCTTCTATACTCAGGTTCAACAATTTCTCCGTCATCCAACCGATCAAAATACGTAACATCATTAAAGCTGTTTCTTGGAGCATCATAGTAACGCCAGCCAAGATTAGTGAATAAGTTGTAGTTTTCTGTACGATAATTAAGACTTGCAGAAAGCCCAATATTATCTGGTTGTCCTTCTGTAAAATTGAAAGATCCATTAAACCCTAAAGTTTCTTTTTGTCGGAGAATAATATTTAGAATTCCAGCTGTCCCTTCAGCATCGTACCTTGCAGAGGGAGAGGTAATGACTTCAACGCGTTCAATGGCTTCTGCTGGTAACTGGCTTAAAATATTGCTATCTCCAAACCCAGCTAAGGCAGATGGTTTACCATTAATTAATATTCTTACATTTCCGTTTCCTCTAAGACTGATAGCACCTTCAATATCTACGGAAACTGATGGTACATTGTTTAAGGCATCACTTACAGTTCCGCCTGCTGTGGTAAGGTCTTTACCAATGTTATAGACTTTTTTGTCTAGTTTTATTTCTACGGTTGTTCGTTCTGCGACGACTTCAACTTCATCCAAGGATTCAACATCAAGATTTAAGGCAACAGTGCCCAAATCTACTTTGTCAGTGATGGTTTTGTTGTTGTAGTTTTTTGTTTTATATGAAATATATTCTACTGAAATATTATAAGTTCCTGTGGGAACTTCTACTTCAAATTTACCTTGGGTATCAGTAATGCCACCATCTACAATTGAGTCCTTTGATACGGATTTGAAGGTTACTGTGGCATATTCTAATGGTATGTTAGAGCCACTTTCTACTACAGCTGTCTCTTATACACATCTGACGCTGCCGACGACTCCTTACGTGTAGAT
>CAJXVG010000255.1 GCA_913061495.1 uncultured Winogradskyella sp. | reverse complement strand
TCTACACGTAAGGAGTCGTCGGCAGCGTCAGATGTGTATAAGAGACAGGGTGTTGATAACAGATTTGATTATTCACAAATTGTGTAGGAAGAGTTGTGTTATTTTTTGAATGATTCTGTATAAGATATTTAAATATTATAAATTTCTAATAAAATGGAAACAGAGCAGATATGCAGCAATTTTTAAACAGATTTTATTAAATGCCTTGAGTAGGCTTTAAATAGTTTGCAATCTCCCAATCTCGAATTGCTTTATTTTTATTGGTTGGTGTTAAGTTGTATATAGATGCCCTCCAGTAGCGGCGTTTTATCATTTACAAACGACTACAAATGTTTACAAACGAAATTAAATAGGTAACTACCGACTAAAATTTGAGCCTTTCTCCATCTTTGCCTTGTCGAAACATAATGTCTCGATAGCATTAACTGTTTAACCATTAAATTTTATTATTATGAACACATTAAGAAACAAAGTACAGTTGATTGGTAACCTAGGCAAAGATCCAGAAATTGTTAATTTAGAATCAGGTAAAACCTTAGCGAAATTTTCAATTGCCACAAATGAAAGCTACAAAAATTCAAAAGGTGAAAAAATTACGGACACGCAATGGCACAATATAGTAGCCTGGGGAAAAACGGCACAAATAGTGGAGAAATTTGTATCCAAAGGAAAAGAAGTCGCAATAGAAGGGAAGTTAACAACACGCTCTTGGGAAGACAAAGATGGTATGAAACGTTACATAACTGAAGTAGTATGTAGTGAACTTTTAATGTTGGGGAAATAATCGGCTCTCAAATATTAGATTAAAAAAAGAGCTGCTAATGGCAGCTCTTTTTTTTTGTACTATTTTGTAATGTAATTAGCTTTTTATTACTTTTTTAGTGATGCTTGTACCATTATTTTTATTAGTTATTTTAACAAAGTATAATGAGCTTTTTAAGTTACTTAAATTACTTATTTCTATTTTACCGTTGGTAACATTTTTGGAGGTGTTTAAAATAACACGTCCATTAATGTCTATGATATCTATAGAATAATCATCAGATAAGCCATTATTAGTTAATTCAATAGTAATTGATGACATAAAAGGGTTTGGACTCACTCTTATGCTGGCTAAATCAAACTCTTTTACTGTTAAGCTACCACCACAGATAGACCATCCCATGTCTTCCATGAAGCCAAGGGTAACCAAACCTGGATTGTGAATAGCCTCTCCTGGTGAGATTGATGGTGTCATCAATGAGTTTAGATTTCCTGCAGGGAAAGTGTTTTCATCCCAATGACTATAACTAGAACCATGAGCAAATGTAGAGGGAGCAAAAGTTTTTGGTTTAAAACCACCATTTTGATCTGTAGCTAATAAACTGTTACTAAATAAATTGTTACTTGTAAACTGTGTTAAAAGTGCTGTTGAAGGATCGGAAAACGTAGTAATAGGAGTTGTACTTCCGTTTTCTATAAAAGTGTCCCAAATACTTATAAATCCATTATTTCTCAAGATCCCTTCAGTTGGATTTTGTTGTGTGTTTCCTCTTCCAAAACCAAACATACCCAAACCGTGGCCAAGCTCATGAAGAACAACGGAAACGAAATCTATTTGATTAGGTAGAGGGTTGGCGTCAGTTCCAAAGTAAAAATTGACATCGCTGCTAAATGTAGCAACAATATCAATAGATGTAGGAGCTGGACCATTAGCTATTTCAGATCCAGTAATTTTTTCAGCTAAAGCGATAGCGTAAGCAGTATTGGTGGGCTCACCAGGAACAAGAGAATAATCTGCTGGACCAGCTGATGCAAGTGTGGTAGTACCTAAAGGAGAAAATTCAGTATTAACTCTTATAGGAACTGAGGATTCTAAAGAGTTTTCCCAAATGGATACTGCAAATTCAAATGCAGTTATAGCAGCAGGAGAGAAACCATCATAAGTAACAATAAAAGAAGAACAAGAGCTACCGCGATTATACATTCTTTCTTTTATGTTATTAGGTACTCTGATAGTGCTTTTATTAGAATTTGGGTTTGGGTGATATATGCATAAATCCCAATCAGATATAAAATCTACAGTATTTTCTTGAGATGACTGAGCTGTTGATTTATTGGATATAGAGATAAATACCAATAGGAGATAAATCACTAATATATTTGTATGTTTTGCAAGTAATGTGTTTTTCATATTATATTTATTAGTTAGATTGATAGTAATTGGTAATAATTTATTTTAAATCTAAAAGCTATTAAAAGTATTAAAAATAAACTATTAAGCCAATTAAAATTTATTGGTACAACCAAGGTAACTTTGAAAGATGACAGAGCAGGAAGTCTATTAAATTACGATTATTTAAAATAATCTATAACAAAATACTATTTGGTACGCCGATTTGGTTAAGCCTTCAAGTTTGGATAATTCACGTTCTATGGTGTATTTACTTCGTGTAAGGAGAAGCTATTTTAAGCAATGTGGTTGTTTGTATGTCTTAGAATTTGACATAAAAAAAGGTCTTACTATAGAAACAGTAAGACCTTTTGTGTATATGTTTATATATTAATTGCCTGCTTGGCTTCTCGCTTCATCAATCATTTCATCATTTGGTAGAATAGCTATATTTACCCTTCTGTTTTTTGAGCGACCTTCGGCAGTGCTATTATCATACATTGGTTGTGACTCTCCAAACCAATTTGTCGTAAAACGACCACTATTTAATCCCCTTCCGGTTAAATAATTGGTTACGGCTTGAGCTCTATTCTTGGACAAGGTCATATTATAACTCTCTTGGCCTACATCATCAGTATGGCCAACAACCAAGATATTTGTATCTGGATATTCTGAAAATACATTGGCTAGTTTATTTAATGTAGCTTGAGATTTATCGTTAATATTATATTTGTTTGTAGCAAAATACACACCACTTTGCTCATCAAAAGTTAGAACAATTCCATCATCTACACGTTCAACAGTTGCACCAGGGATTTCCTGTTCTATTTCCTGTGCTTGCTTGTCCATTTTTTTACCGATAAGGACACCTGTTGCTCCACCTACTACACCTCCAATAACAGCACCTAATTCTCCATTACCGCCTTTGCCTACATTATTTCCTATTATAGCTCCTAATACAGCACCACCTGCTGCACCTATTACACCACCTTTTTGTTTGTTATTTGCATTATCTACAGCTTTACAGCCTGTAAACAATATTAAAATTGCCGATAGTGTTAGTACTATCCTCGATTTATAATTTATTAGTTTCATAATTTTAAATTTTTGTAAAGTTCATGTTAATTGTTATGGGCTTTCCTTCTAAAGTTACAATCTGTTGCCATTGCATATTGGTTTCGGACAAGGAAGTAAGCTGCAATCTAAATCCAGAATTTGATTCAGATCGACCTCTTTCATTTGTAGGCTTTAATAAAAAATTATATAATCCTGTTGTTTCATCGATTTCATCAATTGTAAATACAAAATAACGTAAGTCTGATCCGCAACCTACTCCGGATAAGTTGTAAGTACCAGTATTGTTCTGTCCCTTATACACATCTGACGCTGCCGACGACTCCTTACGTGTA
>CAJXVG010000254.1 GCA_913061495.1 uncultured Winogradskyella sp. | reverse complement strand
GATCAGCCTCGGTCTCGTGGGCTCGGAGATGTGTATAAGAGACAGCTTTTAATAAGTGCAAGCAGCTTCGCTCAACTTACCTATGTACCTGACGATGTTTTTGAACAAGCCTTGATAAATTTAGGACTTGATGATGTTTTAGATGATTATGTAATCACCAATAATATTAATACGCTAACAAATCTGAATCTTTATACTCTAGGCATCGCCGATCTAACTGGTATTGAGGACTTCACTGCCTTAACCGATTTAGACGCTGGTCTTAATAATTTAACAAACCTAGACCTAAGCCAAAACACGGCTTTAGAAACATTGTTTTGTGACTCTAATCAACTAAACAATTTAGACCTCTCTCAAAACTCAGCATTATATTTTTTGAATTGTGATAATAATACATTAGAAATTCTAAATGTTAAAAATGGGAACAACACCAATTTTACTGTATTTAGTGCATTAAACAATCCCGAATTAATTTGCATAGAAGTTGATGATACAGCCTATTCCACAACCAATTGGACGGTTATTGACGCCCAAACCAGCTTCAGTGAAAATTGTTTTACTTACGTACCAGATGATAATTTTGAGCAAGCATTAATCGATTTGGGTCATGATAATATTTTAGATGATTATGTAATCACCAGTAATATTAGTGCATTAACTTATTTAAATGTGTCTGATAAAGCCATTGCAGATCTCACGGGTATTGAAGACTTTATAGCCCTAACTTTTTTGATTTGTTTCAATAATCAATTAAGTAATTTAGATGTTTCTCAAAATGTGGCATTAACTTATTTAAGTTGTAGCAATAACCAACTGAGTAATTTAGATGTTTCTCAAAATACGGCGTTAACAGAATTGAGTTGTTTTCAAAACGAATTGAACGATTTGAATCTTACTCAAAACACAGCGTTAACTAGATTGTATTGCTCTAGCAATCAACTCACTAACTTAGATGTTAGCCAAAACACATTATTGGGTGATTTGGATTGTCGTACGAACCCAATAAACAATTTAAATATTACATTAAACACAATGTTAACATATTTACATTGTGCTAATACTCAAATTAGTAGTTTAAACCTGTCGCAAAATACGGCATTGACAGAATTATATTGTTACGATAATCAATTGACTGAACTCGATCTTTTTCAAAATACGGCTTTAACAGAACTAAGGTGTTACGACAATCAATTGACTGAACTCGATCTTTCGCAAAATACAGCGTTAACAGAATTAAGGTGTAACAACAACCAATTAACAAGTTTATATATCGGTAACACAGCCTTAACCTATTTAAGTTGCCATAGCAATCAACTTAGTAACTTAGATGTGTCTCAAAATACGCTGTTAAATACTTTATTGTGCTTTAATAATCAACTAAGTAGTTTAGATGTGACTCAAAATACGGAGATAACTTATTTAGATTGTTCTTATAATCAATTAACCAACCTTGACGTTAGAAATGGTAATAATGGTATTATAGATACTTTTTTTGCCTACGAAAATCTAAATTTAATCTGCATTAATGTTGATAACGCAGCCTATTCTACTGCCAATTGGACAGACATTGATGCCCAAACAAACTTTAGTGAAGATTGTGCAACATTATCTATTTCAGAAAATAGTTTAAATGTAGTAGACGTTAGTATATATCCTAACCCAACTTCAAAATATATCAATATTAATACAACTAAAAATATTCAAAATATTGAAATTTATGACCTTTTAGGGAAAAGAGTTTTAGCATCATCTAAAACCAAACAGATAAAAGTAGATCAATTTGGTGCTGGAGTTTACTTGATGAAAATTTATTCAGAAGAAAGACAAATAACAAGAAGAATTGTTATAGAATAGTATAAACGACGCTATTAATCAGTGCAAAAGAGAACCTAATGCTATAATTATATTATAGTTTGGTTCTCTTTTTAATATTTAATATAATCCACAATCTCTAAACCATAGCCAATCATACCAACACGTTTAGTTTGTAAACTATTAGAAATTAAATTCAATTTACTAATTTTTAAGTCATGTAGTATCTGTGCACCAATACCAAAATCCTTGGCATCCATGCTTATTCTTGGAGCTTTTACTAATTGATCTTTAACCTGAGTTTCTTTTAAGATTGAAAGACGTGCCAACAAGTTCATGGATTCCGCTTGTTGATTGATAAAAATAATAGCACCTTTTCCTTCTTTATTGATAACATTAAACATGTTATCTAACTTTTGGTCTGCATTAGTGGTTAAAGTACCAAGGATGTCATTATTAACTAAAGTGGCGTTAACACGGGTTAACACAGGTTCGTTAGATTTCCATTCGCCTTTGGTTAAAGCAATATGCACTTGATTGTTTGTTGTTTGTAAATAAGCTCTTAGTCTAAATTTACCAAAACGTGTTTCAATATCAAAGTCTTCTTTCTTTTGTATTAATGAATCATGCTCCATACGATAGGCTACCAAATCTTCAATAGAGACAATCTTTAAATCAAATTTTTTAGCTACTTCCATAAGCTGTGGCAAACGAGCCATGGTGCCATCTTCGTTCATGATTTCTACGATAACACCAGCAGGTTCAAAACCAGCCAAACGTGCAAAATCTATAGCTGCTTCTGTATGGCCTGTTCGTCTTAAAACACCACCTTCTTTAGCTACTAACGGAAAAATATGTCCAGGTCTGGCTAATTCAAAAGATTTTGTTTCATTATTTACAAGCGCTTTTACAGTTTTTGCTCTATCACTTGCAGAAATGCCTGTACTCACACCATTCCCTCTTAAATCCACTGAGACCGTAAATGCCGTTTCCATTGGGTCAGTATTATTTCTTACCATCATAGATAAATCTAATTCCTCACATCTATGTTCAGTAAGAGGAGTACAAATTAAACCACGTCCATGAGTAGCCATAAAGTTGATCATTTCTGGGGTAACCATTTCTGCTGCAGCCAAAAAATCCCCTTCATTTTCACGGTTTTCATCATCAACAACTATAATAACCTTCCCTTGTCTTACATCTTCAATAGCTTCTTTAACAGTATTTAATTTCACTTGGGTATTTGTGGTTTCGGTAATCATTTTAATGCCTTTAGATATACTGCAAAGATATTGCTTATTTTATATTTTTAAGACAACTTTGGTAGAAGTCTCTCTCAACCTTGTTTTTAAGCACAATATATTTTAATGGGTAAAAGGGAAGTGATAAAATCAATAAAAGTGGATTTATACGCTTTTCTTTTTGGCCTATGGCTTTGTAAAATTTTGAATACAGAAAAGCATCAACTACAACATATATTGCAAAAAAGACAAAAGCTACAAGACTTAAACTCAATGATGCTTCTGCCACTTCAGGAAGTTTATTGTTTTTAAAAACGAAGTGTAATATTAAAAGTAAACCACCAATACCATAGCTTACTAAACTTGTTTTAGAATAATCCTTATAGTCTTTTAAAAGTGATTTTGCTTTTATTAATTTGTCGGTAATTATTAAACCTTTTGTTTTTAGATTTTCTAATGAAACTGTCTCTTATACACATCTGACGCTGCCGACGACTCCTTACGTGTAGAT
>CAJXVG010000253.1 GCA_913061495.1 uncultured Winogradskyella sp. | reverse complement strand
AATACAGTTAGAGTGGAGTTTAACTCAGAAACAATTAAAAAAAGTTATGTCTTTGTAAAGTTGCGGTCAACATTTGCACAAAACAATGTGAGTAGTTTTGAAACCCGAAGCGATGCTTACAATCTTTTAAGCGCTGGTGTTGGAGGAACATTTAAACTACTAAACAATGAAATAAATGTAACTCTCTCTGCCACTAATATTTTAGATACTAACTATATTCATCATTTATCGCGTCTAAAACCTGATGGTATTTTGAATATGGGACGGAATATTAATATGGGAATTACTTATAGTATGTAAATAGATACACTTCTCACTAAAAAAAGCACCTAAATAATAAATTTATTGTTTAGGTGCTTTTATCTTTTTAAGATAAGCTCTAGCTATGATTCCTCGTTGTAATTAACAGTAGCAGTATCATCCAAATAATCTAATATACCGTTACCATTTGCATCTATTGCAATTACTGTGTTTATAGTTATAACACCAGCCTCAGTATTTCGGCTTCTCTCGTATTCATTTTCACCCAACACTGGCTCTTCTTCTCCTTCATTAAATATAATTGTATTTTGAACTAACTCATTGAAGGTTGCCACACCATCATTATCATCATCAAAGTCTATAAAATCTGGTGTTCCATCTTCATCTGTATCGTCATCAAAAACGTCTCTATCTCCATTAATATTTTCCACATAAGATGGAATTCCGTCAGTATCATGATCGATTATTTCAAACTGTAATAATTCAAACTTAAACACTAAATTAGAGTATTGAGGTATACCTAGAGTAAATGATGAAAAGTAAGCTAAGCCTGAAGGGACGAACATAACTCCAAAACCGTAATTATTATAATTGGTAATACCGTCCGTACCATTTTCAAAATTTTCTGCAGTATTAAAACTAGGTATCACAAGTTTCCAGGCTTCAATGGCACCAGACCTATTAAAACCATCTCCTTGTAGAAGTAAGTTTTGTGGCGTACTTATTACTTGAAAAACATCTTCCGAATCGACATTACTACCCTCATACCTCACCCGTACATTATCAGTAAAATTGGGGGATTTCCCTCCTCCTTGATTCAGTCTTAAAATATAATATTCGTAATCCGTATCTTGATATTCTACCGTCTCAGTTTCAAGAAAATCAGAATCTATAAGTAAAGTACTCCCTTCTGGTACTGTTTCACCATCAGTTAATTCAGAAATTATAATATCTTCAATTCTATGGTTTGTACCTGTTTCAAAGAAACTTGAGTTATAATAATGTGTTGATAAATAGTTTAGTAAAATTTCTTTATCATCTATTTGCTGTTCCGCTCTGTCTCTAGGAGGAACCGCTGCTGATCCACTATCATCATCGCTTTTACACGAAATAAAAGTAAATACCATGACTGACAAACAAAGACTAAACTTTAAAATTTTAATTTTCATAGATTTTTGTATTTCAAGCCAAATATCACCACAAATCTTTGGCAAGGTTCATTATTGCTTAAATTTAAGCCGCAAGATACAATATTATAATATTTTTGTACTATTAGATTAACGTAGATTTTAGTTAAAAATATATGCGAATTGATAAATATTTATGGTGTGTGCGGTACTACAAAACACGTAGTATAGCCTCACAAGCTTGTAAAAAAGGACAGGTAAAGGTCAATGGTGGTATTGCAAAACCTTCTAGGGAGGTATTTGCTACAGACAAAATCGAATTGAGGAAAAATCAAATTAAGTATCAATTAACGGTTAATGACATTCCACCAAATCGAGTTGGTGCTAAACTTGTTGATATCTACAGGACAGACACCACACCAAAAGAAGCATTTGACGCACAAGACTTATTAAAATATAGTAAGGATTACTACAGAAAAAAAGGTACAGGAAGACCTACAAAAAAAGACAGACGTGATATAGATGACTTTTATGAAGAAGGGTCTGATGAATGATTTTGATAGGAAATATTGGCAGAATAGATATCTTGAAAAGAAAATTGGTTGGAACATTGGTTATATTTCTACTCCCATTAAAGCATATGTAAATCAATTAGAAGATAAAAACTTAAATATTTTAATTCCTGGTGGCGGCAACAGTTATGAAGCAGAGTTTCTATGGAAATCTGGATTTAAAAATACTTATATACTGGATTTTGCAAAGCAACCTTTAGAAAATTTTAAAAAGCGTGTTTCAGGTTTTCCGAATGAACAGTTATTAAATCATGATTTTTTTGAATCAAAAGGTGAATTCGATTTAATTATAGAACAAACGTTTTTCTGTGCATTGAACCCTAAATTAAGAACGGATTATGTGAAACAATATTTCAACTTTTAAAGCCAAAAGGGAGTCTAGTAGGTTTATTATTCAACTTCCCATTAACGGAATCAGGACCACCTTTTGGCGGAAATAATGCAGAGTACAGAAAACTATTTGAAAAAAAGGTTAAAGTAAAGATTTTAGAAACCTCCATTAATTCAATAAAAGAGCGAGAGGGTAAAGAACTGTTTTTTATCTTTGAAAAAAAGACATAATGGCCTTAACCAAAAACACCATATTAAGTCATAAGGAAATTGAACACAAGATTAAGCGTATTGCGTATCAGATATATGAGAGCAATGCTGACGAATCACAGCTCATTATTGCTGGTATTGAAAGTAATGGTTATGTATTGGCTAAAAAGATCAAGTTGGTATTAGATAAGATTTCCGATATAGAATCTACTCTTTGTAAGGTAACTATAGACAAAAAAGAGCCCACAAAACCTATTGTTACATCTTTGATAAAAGAAGACTATTCTAATAAATCCTTAGTATTAATAGATGATGTATTGAATTCTGGCAGTACATTAATTTATGGCATAAAACACTTTTTAGACGTTCCTTTAAAACAATTTAAAACTGCTGTTTTGGTGAACAGAAACCATAAAAAATATCCTGTAAAAGCAGATTTTAAAGGCATCTCTTTATCTACATCGCTTTTTGAGCATGTTAATGTAAAGTTATCTAAGCAACCTTACGAGGCCTATTTAGATTAATCGCATTACTATTTCTTCAGCAATATCTTTTTTAGATTTTTCGTCTCCTTTTATAATATAGTTTGCTTTATTGTAGTAATAAGATCTTTCAAACAAGTGTTTTCCTATAAATTCTATTAATTCTTCTTTAGAAGCTATGTGGTTAATCATTGGCCTGGCATCTTTTTCTTTTAAAAGTCGTTGTACCAATACTGGAATAGAAAGTTTAAGATAAAATAATTTCAAATGCTCTTTCCCCAACATTAAATTGATGTTGTTTCCATAACATGGAGTGCCACCACCCAAAGACAAAACAACATCTTTTGCTGTGTTTAAAATATCATTAAGATACTGAGATTCTTTCTTTCTAAAATAAATCTCCCCTTTTTTTTCAAACAATACTGATATTGAAGCATTTTCTTTTTCAGAAATATACTCATCCAAATCTATAAAACTGTATTTCAATAAAGTAGCTAACTCCCTACCAACTGTTGATTTTCCTGACCCCATATATCCCATTAAAACTCTGTCTCTTATACACATCTCCGAGCCCACGAGACCGAGGCTGATCTCGTA
>CAJXVG010000252.1 GCA_913061495.1 uncultured Winogradskyella sp. | reverse complement strand
ATCTACACGTAAGGAGTCGTCGGCAGCGTCAGATGTGTATAAGAGACAGCATGTATTTCTCAACTTCAAAACCATTTGAAACTTCACCGACAGTCTAATTTTATAGGTCAGATTTTACAGCACCAAACTCTGCAAAGTACTAAGTATTTGAGTAAGTGGATTGAGGAGAAGAATAGCTAGATATTTTATTTAAATTAATATAAGAAAAATTTATTGATAAAAAATTATAGAATTCAAAAATGTAAAGTATATTTGTCATATAGTAAAAATAAATTTACATATTATAAAATAAACTTGTCAATTATGAATTCAAAAAAAATAGTAGATTATGAACGTTCTAAAATTGAGCGTTGGTCACAATTTCAATTAAAACATCAATGGAAAGTAAGAGGGGTTGTGATTAGCCTAGCAGTAATTTTAACCTTAATTGCTTTAAAATTTATAGCTACAGATTACCAATGGCTAAAGTTTGGATTAAAAAAAGCTTTGTTGTTGGGTTTGCTTATGGTTTCGCTATCTCAAGAGAAAATGGAGGATGAGATGATTGTTTCATTACGTTCCAAATCGTATACATTAGCTTTTGTTTTTGCTGTATTGTATGCATTGGTTCAGCCCATTGTAAATATTGTAGTGTTTAAGCTGTTTAGCTCAAACCATATTGATGCTGGCTTTAGTTATTTCCAAGTTTTGTCTTTTATGTTAATTATACAAATCTCATTTTTTGAGGTCTTAAAACGATACAGATAATGGAAAATACAATAAAAGTTGAGCGCGCCATTCTTAATTTAACGCAACAAGATCTGGCAGAGAAAATAGGAGTATCACGCCAAACCATTAATTCCATAGAAGCTAATCGGTATGTGCCATCAACGGTTTTAGCTTTAAAAATGTCTGAAATCTTTAGTAAACCAGTGAATGACTTTTTTAAATTGGGTAACGATGATTAAATTGATTGTTTTAGTGATAATTATAGCAGTAGATTTTATTTTAAAATGGTTTTGAGTTCCTTGATGCCCTCAGTTGCGGTTTTTGGGATGACACTTACTTTACCTGAATTAGAAATCGCAGGTTTGGGGTCAATATAAAATATAGGTGTTTTTGATGGCACGTAATCCATTAAGCTGGCTGCAGGATATACTTGCATACTAGTGCCAATAATTACTAGAATATCTGCTGTGTAACAAATCTCAACAGCTTTTTCTATCATTGGCACAGCTTCTCCAAACCAAACAATGTGTGGTCTTAACTGATGGCCTTTTACACATAAGTCTCCAATATTAATATCATCCATCCAATCTTTTACATCTTTCTCGTTTCCGCTACTACGAATTTTTCGTAATTCACCATGGAGATGGACAACATTCGTGCTGCCGGCACGCTCATGCAAGTCATCAACATTTTGGGTGATTATTGTGACTTCGTAGTCATTTTCAAGCTCTGCTATATCTTTATGCGCTTGGTTGGGCTCTACCTCATTAAGTTGTTTTCGTCGTTTGTTGTAAAAATCCAATACTAATTCAGGGTTACGTCTAAAACCTTCTGGTGAAGCTACTTCCATAACGTCGTGACCTTCCCACAAACCATTCTCATCTCTAAAAGTCTTGATTCCACTTTCAGCACTCATGCCAGCACCAGTTAATACTACAATGTGTTTTTTCATAACTTAAAAATATAAAATATATAGTTATTTTTGAATTATGACCAACTTAAAACTACTGGAATATCTTGAAGGCTATTTAACCGAAAACCGAAAAATTCGCTTTCAAAAAGTCCTTAAACAACGCACAAAACATTTTACTGTAGCAACAGAAGATGTTTACCAACTTCATAATACAAGTGCGGTTATTAGGTCTTGTGATGTGTTTGGCATACAAGAAGTTAATATTGTTGAGGAAGTCAACTCAAAAAGTATAGATAGGGAAATTGCCATGGGAGCTCAAAAATGGGTGGATTTAAATCGTTATCACACAGTAAAATCTTGTATAAATGATTTAAAAGCAAAAGGATACCAAATTGTAGCCACAACACCACATGCTGAAGATTGTGAACTAATTGACTTTGATATCTCTAAAAAATCTTGCTTTTTCTTCGGAAGTGAAACTGAAGGTTTGTCCCAACAGGTTATAGATGAGGCAGATTGCTTTCTTAAAATACCAATGGTTGGCTTTACAGAAAGCCTTAACATATCGGTTTCAGCAGCAATAATTTTTCAACATGTCACTTCAAAACTTCGGAAGTCGGATATTGACTGGAAGCTTTCCGATAGTGAAATTATTGAAAAACGTTTCGATTGGATTAAAAAAACCATCAAAAATTACGATGCCATCGTAGAGCGTTACCAAAAGCAATAGTATTTTTATAAATTTAACTTGCTAACTAAACCTTTCATTTTATTACGATGACCTTTCTATATGTAGTGTTTGGTATCGTTTTTCTTGCCATTTTGGCACAAAAAATACACTGTACATCCAAATATTGTGATAAATAAACGGATAGTATAAGTCTTTAATATAGAAAAAGCGGCAGATAAGGATTTTGAAAAAGGCTTAAACGATTTAAAGGTAATTTTAGAATCTAAATAATCGTGGCTTAAGATTTATCACGTCGTTTACCTTTTTTACGGTCTTTGGTACGGCTTATCAACTTGTATTCTTCGTAGCATTCACTAATGGCATCAAGCATTTGCAAGTCGTTAGCAGTATTTATGAAATCTCTAGAATAGTTGCACTGATTTACAATTTCATCCAAGTCGTACTTATTTACCTGCAATAGTACCATAAGCATTTCGCGGTCAAAACGTTTAGCCAATTGGTTTCTAATTTCGTCATTTTCCTTCATTTTTCGTAGCTTTCGCATTTCGTTCGGCTTTTTGCCAAACATATTATAAAGGAAATCCGCCGGATTGAATATGGCACCCAAAACCTTCGTGGCTATATTTGGATTGCCACCTTCATAACCTTGGTTGGGTAAACCAGAAATTCTGTATCTGTTATTAGAAGTTACAGGAATCATTTTCATGTCAACTTCCAAATAACCTGTTAATTGCAGTTGTTTTACGGTAACTTCTTCAAGCGCAAGCGCAAGTTCGGTCATTTCAATTTCTGTATTGCCAAACTTTAGCCAATCATTTGTAACACGCACTTTAATGGATTTATAACCTAAATAAGACAAATGCAATGTGTCATTAGCTTTTGCCTTAATTTCAAACTCACCATTATCATTGGTAGAAGTACCAACAACTTGGTTGATATTTACAATATTTACTTCGCTCAATGGAGCACTGGTTGTGGTACTTATAATTGTACCTTTAACTCTTGTAGGTGTTTGGGTTTCAGTACTATCTTGGCTAAAGCTGTGAATTGTAGTAAAACAAATAAATAAAACTAAAAGATATCGCATGTGTAACTGTTACGCAGTAAAGGTAATAAACAAAACGTATTTTGGTTGGTTGGTAGTATAGATTTGACTAAATCTTAACAACATTGATAACTGTGGTATATCTTTTTTCTTCTGAAACTTATAAAAGAAAGCCGAATTACTGTCTCTTATACACATCTCCGGAGCCCACGAGACCGAGGCTGATCTCGTATGCCGTCTTCTGCTTGAAAA
>CAJXVG010000251.1 GCA_913061495.1 uncultured Winogradskyella sp. | reverse complement strand
AACCAGATACGCCGCTTTCTTTCAAATCTTCAAACACCAGATTCAGTTATAACTCCGCAACATTCGAGCCCATAACTAGTAACCGTTCGATTGAAGACCAAAAAAATGCTGTGCAGCGTCAACGGAAAAATATGACTTAAATAGAGGAGGCGATTGATTATGGACCAATTGCAAGCAGTAGGCGCAAAACAAAGCTGGTAGTCGCCATAGCGGCAGACTATCCCGCGTTAGCGTCATTGGCCAACATTCGTTATTGTACCTATGACTTCAGAGAACATAGATTATCTTCATGTAAGTAAAACATCACTGCACATTATGTTCAAGAAATCGGCTACTAATAAAGGGGCTCAACAAAAATTCACATTACACCCACAATCGCGACGACATAGGCACGCAACCGAAATTAATAAATTTCATTTACTCCCCTATCGACCCACAGCAATATTTTCGATACGTCAGAATAATTTCAACTAATTTTCTTAGCCAGTCTCAAAATACCGCTGGGAATCAAACAAATAATCGTACTCAAGCAACCCCAAATTATAGAAATTCCAAACAATGGCTTTATTATTGAAATACATGTTTTTATATCTTTATCTTTCGCAGATCCAGCAACATGCCTAAACGCAATTTTGCACAAATACTTTTTCAGAGATAAATTATTATTGATTAATTCTCTGTTTTCTGAAAAATATATAACTGGATAAGGAACTCCGCCCTTAACTCGCTTTACTCTATTAACATCAAAGTCACGATGAACAATAACCAGAGTTTTTCCACTGGCCGCTACAGGACCATTTAATGCACACTTAATCCAAAAGAATAAATCCTCACCAACTTTAATGCCTTCAGGAAAGCCACCAATCGCTAAGAACATAGATCGTCTAACAGCTACTTTAGAGCTATTAGCGACGCTTCCCTTCGCCGATGACAAGAAAAAGTCATGGACGTAACCTTCCTCTGATTCACCAAATGCATGTGATGGACGATACCTACGTGCTGCATCCTGTATAAAATGGGCCAAGCAAACCAAATTGGCTTCCTGATAGAGACTTATCAAACGAGACATCTCTTTTAGGTATCCAGGACGCCATTCATCATCCGCATCCAAGAAACATATAAACTCTGTTCTGCAATACTGAACTCCGGAATTTCTTGCACATGAAACCCCTTTATTCAATTGATTAATCAAAACAATATTTAACTTAGAAACCTTTTTGTACTCTTCGATGTTATTCAACGAGTTATCATTAGAGCCATCATTAACAACGACCACAGAATCAACAAACTCGCTTTGAAGCTCTATTGAAGCCAATGCTCTTTTAATAGATAACTCTTTATTAAAAACAGGGATTACCACATCAAACATAAAATACTTACATTCAAAATAATGGAATTAATTAGTTTAATTCCGGCCTGTGCCTATCTCTACTTATATTACTTGACAGACACACTATGACAAGGTACGAGAGAAAAACCTGAGTACTAACAAGAAACTCGCCAGCAAAACTAGCGATAGCCAGCGGTAGGGCGGAAATGAAAACGACTCCTTTACTGGCATTCGAAGTATAGGATTTGCTAGCAACAAAAAATATAAAAAACATCAACAGCAGCATAGCGCAGCCCAAAGGGATCCCAAAACCAGCGAAAACATAAATATAACTATTATGCACAACGAATCCATCTAAAAGCGACCCATCACCGAGCATCGGATTGATCTCAATTATTTCTAGCCCCTTCTCCCACGAACTAAACCTATCACCCAAAGACCTAATATCAGAAACATCATTTTGAGCTAAAGATTCAGAAGCGTCTAAAAACCGGTTACTCACTTCATAACTTTTATTTATATAAACTCCCACCACTAAAACCAACACCAACATACATAAAATCAACGCAAGATTGCCTAAGGATCTCATTCTGACAATAACAATGAAAGCAAAACTAACTAGAAATGCAATCAGAGCGGTTCTTGAACCAGAAAGCATAATCATCAACATACAGGCACTGAACAATATTGATGAGAGCAGTATTCTTTTTGTAATGAAAAAATGATCAACAATAAGAAGAGCAAGCCCGGCAACGACTACGCCAAACCAGTTTGCATTAAACAAAGATGAATAGACCCGAGGGTCAGTGGACTCGGCAGATCGTAATTTCGCTTCACCCCAAATTAACCTAACAACTTCACCAAACCAAGGAACATTGTAGTACTGAACTAGTGCAACCAGAAAAAGACCAAGAACAATTACGGATAACGCTAACTCTGAAGATATACTTTCGAAGAGTCTGCAATTTACAACAAAAGCAACTGAAAAGCCATAAAACACAATCTTCACAACTTCCGGAAGTAAATTATAAGATCCTGAAAAAGTTATAACAAGAAAAGACGAAAAAGCAATTAAAAACGCTCCTAGCAAAGCGAAAGCTTCCAGATTTGAAATTGTTTTTCTATAAATAAAACTAGCTGCGATCAACAAAAAAAGAAGGACGTCGCCAAAATAGGTGCTCATCACATTTCCGAGAAATGGCGGGTGTGGCCTAAAAAAAATCACAATTACCACCAGCCAAGGAAAAACTGAGCTTAATCTAATTTTCATCGGCGACGAAAATTATAAAAGCAGATACTAAACGAGACACTCTCTGAAACAATATATCATTCATCAAATTTGCGCCGTCTTCTTAAAATTTAATCTACTTTCCTCGCGGAGGCATATTATTTCTTTATTAACACCAACCCAATCAATTCGACTACTTTCGGATAACGACTCGACGTCAGTAACTACTGCATTATATTTTTGGAACAAATTTCGTGCTTCAACCATACCTGAAGATACGACACAGGGAACCCCCATTACCATAGACTGAAAAAGTTTGTTTGGAAGACACCCCTTAACATTTTCTGAGCTTGTGTCATAAAGCATCAGAACACCCGCATAATTCTTTATAAAACTTAAATCCGATGGCGAATATCTTCCTCTAAAATCACCTCCACTTTTACTTACGAGCGAATTTATAGCTTCTTTGTAAGATGCGTCACTGTTGCTTGAGAATATTCCATACAAGTCGACTTTAAACCCCTTATTAACAATTTTCTCAAGAAGAGAAACGTCTAACCTTGTTGGCTCAATCAAACCGAAGTATAAAACTCGTCTCATATCCTGAAAACGTTTATCACGCGAGGTTTCACACGCGAGTACGCTCGGAGGTACACTATAAACCACGGGAGCAAGTACCTTATACTCCTTTGATATGTGAGATGACAGATGCTTGCTTACTGTTATAACAGGTATTTTTAGGATTCTTAGAGAGGTGTATTCTAGCGCTTTGTAGAACGATATAAGGATTTTTGTTCTCATTTTTGGATAAGGTTCAAGACTTGCTATGTCATGCATGTCATATATTAGATTATGCTTTCTTCGGAAAATTTTTGTTAATACATATGATATCAAGAGAGAAGCTAACGAATATTGTTCGTGAAATACGACTGTTTTTTTCTTCTCGCTGACTAGAACTTTAAACAGTGACCAAGGCAAAGTAAGAACGTCTGCAATAAAAAACTCACATTCAGCATAGGAGGATTGGGCGTAAACTCTAGCTCCTTTGACGGCCCTATCACTTACAACGTGGTAAATCATTTTTTTATTTCACTCATTTATATTC
>CAJXVG010000250.1 GCA_913061495.1 uncultured Winogradskyella sp. | reverse complement strand
GATCAGCCTCGGTCTCGTGGGCTCGGAGATGTGTATAAGAGACAGAAATACAACTGCTGAATTGCTCACTCAAACTCTGAATTGAATTGCGTCTGACTTTTTAGCTCGTTTGCGGAATCGAAAACTGAATTGGAAACTGAATTAGAAACTCGGAATCTCACGCAATCGGAATTTAGCGAGTTGCGGAATTGCTTACTCTAATCTGAATTTAAATATTGCGGAATTTGAGCAAGTTTACGGAATTGAAAACTGCGGAATTTACTCTAACTTTGAAATCAAAAATTAGCAAAAAAACATAAATCTGAATGAATTATTAAGCAGATAAAAAAGCACTAAAAGCTAACAACGTGTATAATTAATTGCTTTTTTTAGATTACGTGCGAAAATTCCGCTGGAATTTTCTCGGGTTCGGTCAATTTTGGCTAAATTAGTTGCCAAACCGCGCAACTAACCATACACAAAACCGTTACCATACATTTGAGAAAAGCAGTTTTAATATTAATTTTTGGTCTTCTGACAAACATTGTGATTTCACAGGAAATCCACTCTGAATATGTGTACAAAAAAGAAAAAACTAAATCGAAAATTGGTAGCGGAATAAAATGGAATTATATCGATTCTGACAGTTTAGTGTTATACGAAAACGGAACTTTTCATCGAACTAAATTCTATCACTACCACGAGATAATATACTCGGAATTAAAAGGTGAATGGAAAATCGAAAACGATACTCTAATTCTGAACATAAAACTGGAGAACGAAAATAAATCGGACAAAAAATGGACTGAAATTAATTCGACCATAAGTTACCGAATAAAAAAATTGAGAATTAAACCAATAAACGGATACGAATTCTGGGCAACTCGGAATTTGAAACGTGTGAAAAAATAAAAAACGTATGGTAACACCGTATATAATTTATTGCTAGTTCTAGCCTACTTACGAAAATCCTCGCGGATTTTCTATTCGGTTTTTATTTGCTAAATTAGGTGCTTAAACCACGCAACAAACCATATACAAACACGTTGTGTGTAAGTTAAAAAATCAGAACGCTGAATGACAGAAACTGTTGAATTGAGAAATAAACCTGAATTAAAATTTATCCTGAATACGGATGAATTTAATGTCATTGATGCTTCGGAACCGGAAAATAACGGAACTTACTCATACACTGAAATAAAAAGTACGGAATTGAACTCGGAACGAACTAATTGGCTGATTTCAATTTTGAGCGTAATAGTCGACTTTTTAACTGGAAGTGGAAACGGAGGGAAATTTAAAACGAAAGCAAATTTAATTCTGAAAACTGAAAAGCGGAATTTAAAAATATGGCTGAACGATGCGGATTATGGAAAAGCGAAAAAAATAACTGAATTGATAAATAAAAATAAAACCTACACACAACAACGGCTATAATCCATTGCGGCTGAAATTCCTATCGGAATTTCATTGCAATTTACTATCTTTCGGCTACGGCGGAAAGAATCCTGCGGATTTTTCCGCAACGTATCATAGCCAAAACCGTTATATGCCATTTTAAACGAACATACTCAAATGAAAAAACTTAAACAACTTAAATTCATTTTAATAACTTTACTTTTATTAACAACTTTAAACTCTTGTAAAGTCACAAGATTTGTAGTTTATAATTTTGCTGATATTAACGACCATAAAAAATTTCCTGCGAGGTATATTGAAAATGGAACGACAAAATTCATTTTTCCTGTTGCCGAAAAAGGCAAATTTCCAAAAGAATTGAGTTTAAAAGACAAAAGTTATCCGTTTGAAAAATATCTAGAAGATAACAAAACTGTTGCTTTTTTAGTAATCCAAAACGACACCATTCAATATGAAAAATATTGGGACAATTATGATGAAGCTTCAATTGTTCCGTCTTTTTCTATGGCAAAATCAATCACGTCTATTTTAATTGGCTGTGCTATTGACGACAAACTTATTAAATCAGCAAAAGAACCAATAACAAACTATATACCCGAACTCAAAGAAAACGGTTTTGAAAAAGTAAGTATTGAGCATTTATTACAAATGACTTCGGGACTTGATTTTAATGAAAGTTATTCAAATCCTTTTGGAGATGCTGCAACGTTCTATTACGGAACAAACTTGGGAAAAGCCATCAAAAAAATGAAACTAAAAACAGAACCTGAAAAACAATTTGAGTATGTAAGTGGAAACACACAACTTTTAGGGTTAGTTTTAGAAAGAGCTTTAAAGGATAAAACAATTACAGCATATTTAGAAGAAAAACTTTGGAAACCTTTAGAAATGGAATTTGACGCAAGTTGGAGTTTAGATAGAAAAAAAGATGGGTTGGAAAAAACTTTTTGTTGTGTAAATGCAAGAGCAAGAGATTATGCAAAAATTGGGCGACTGTACTTAAACAAAGGAAAATGGAATGGTAAACAGATTATCTCAGAAGATTGGGTAAAACAATCGACAAAAGTTGATACAACCAAAGGAAGTGCTTGGTATTATCAATATCAATGGTGGCTACCAACCCAAACAGGAGATTTTATGGCTCAAGGTATTTTAGGGCAATACATTTATGTTCATCCCGAAAAAAATCTGATCATTGTAAGACTAGGCAAAAAAGAAGGAAAAGCAAATTGGTGGGAAATCTTATCAACTTTAGGACAAGCATATTAAAACAAAAACGGCATATAACAATGGCTATAAGTAATTGCTTGTTCTCGCCTACTTCTGAAAATCCTCGCGGATTTTCAGTTTAGTGTGTACTTGCAAAGTTTAGTGCTAAACCACGCAACTACTCATAGCCGAAACCGTTAGGCAACATATGACAAATGACAATCTTAAGTAAAAATTCGATATTAAATAGATTGCCTGCTGAAATAAAGAAAAATAACTTTCTGATTTTTGACGCAGTAAGGTTTTCATTTGAAATTCTGGAACACAACTTTGCTATTCTTGAAAAGCGTTTGCTTGATTTATCGCTTAATTCAAAAAAGGAAGTTCCTATAACATTTCATTACGCTTGGAGTATTATAGATTATACAGACCGAATAAGAGATTTACTAATCAAATTACCTTGGGAAAAACCTAATGAGATTATTGGGAAATTTAAGCACCTAAAAGATTTCAGAAATACTTTTCAGCATTTAGGAGGTAAACGTGATTTAATAATCAATAAGCGAAGTCCATTATTTGGAGTATTATCTTGGTTTTATAAAGATTTAAAAACTGGAGAATTCACACCACACACACTAATAAGCGGAATTGAAAGAGGCTCAAAATTTGAGTGGACTGTTCCAGAACTGAGTGACAGTGAAAAGGAAATAAACAGTATCCTACTTCAAACATTGGCTGGAGGAAAAGTTATGAATGCGGAATTGAATGAAATAATGAAAGACTTGCGCTCATTATGCTTGGAATTGGAAAAACGAATTGAACAACTTTGTGTAGATAAAAATCTAATCGCACCGAATTGGGAACGAAAGCAAGATATTCTTATAAAAATTAAACAGGAGAAAAAATAAATACGTTGCCTAACAATGTATAAAATTAATTGCTTGGTTATAGCCTACTTACAAAAATCCTCGCGGATTTTCTATTCGGTTTGTATTTGCTAAATTAGTAACTTAAACCACGCAACTAATCTTATACGAGACCGTTAGGCAACGTATTTATTTTTTCTCCTGTTTAATTTTTATAAG
>CAJXVG010000249.1 GCA_913061495.1 uncultured Winogradskyella sp. | reverse complement strand
AGATCAGCCTCGGTCTCGTGGGCTCGGAGATGTGTATAAGAGACAGTTTTAAAACACTACAGGTCACTTAATCAAACATTAACTACACTCACCTTATAATGAGACCATTTCAACGAAATGTAGTCACAAACTTCATTTAATCCTCTTGTTTAGAACTGCTTTTGCGCAAAAATGACAAACAATCCTTTCCTACTTGAAATTGATAAACTCGGAGATTCCTTTTTTCAAAGGAATTGGGTAAATTCGCCACATGAGTGCGAATTTACAGACTCCTATTGATTACCTTAAAGGTGTTGGCCCAAACAGAGCGGATTTGTTGCGCTCAGAATTGGGCATACACACCTACCAAGACCTCATTAACTTATTCCCCAACCGTTATATAGATCGTACTAAGTATTACAAAATTAATGAGCTACAGCGTAATAATGCTGAAGTTCAGGTTACAGGTGTCATTACAGGGTTTAGGGAAGTTGCCCAAAAACGCGGTAAACGTTTAGTGGCCAACTTTAAGGATGAAGCCGGAATGATGGAATTGGTTTGGTTCAGGGGACAAAAATGGATAAGAGAAAGCCTAAAACTCAACAAGACATATGTTGTTTTCGGAAAAACCAATTGGTTTAACGGTAAGTTTAGTATGCCACATCCAGAAATAGAATTACAATCTGAGCACGAAAAGAATTTGCGCTCTGCGCTGCAAGCAATATACCCTTCTACAGAAAAGCTCTCTAATAAAGGTATTTCCAATAGAGTAGTCACAAAAATTATGCAACAATTGTTTTTAGAAACCAAAGGACGATTTGCCGAGACATTACCTATAAGTTTAATGGAGGAATTAAAATTAATTTCTAAATCTGAAGCGCTTTTTAACATCCATTTCCCAAAGACGCCAGAGTTACTTTCAAGAGCACAATTCCGGTTAAAATTTGAAGAGTTATTTTACATACAATTACAATTAATTCTAAAAAATCTTATTCATAAATCTAAAATAAAAGGCTTCCCTTTTAATAAAGTTGGAAATTACTTTAACACGTTTTACAATGAGTATTTACCTTTTAATTTAACCAATGCTCAGAAGCGTGTTTTAAAAGAAATTCGATCAGATTTAGGAAGCAATGCACAGATGAATCGGCTTTTACAGGGAGATGTAGGCTCGGGCAAAACAATAGTTGCATTTATGTCAATGTTAATGGGACTTGACAATGGCTTTCAATGTTGCTTAATGGCGCCTACTGAAATTTTGTCAGTCCAGCACTACAACGGACTTATTGAATTATGTAAACATCTAAATATCAGTATTTCAATATTAACTGGTTCAAGTAAAACTTCAGAAAGAAAAATAATTCACGAAAATCTCGAAAATGGAAAGTTGCAGATACTTATTGGCACCCATGCACTGCTTGAAGATAAGGTTAAATTTAAAAATTTAGGACTTGCAATTATCGATGAACAACACCGATTTGGAGTTGCCCAAAGAAGTAAATTATGGCACAAAAATACTTCCCCTCCTCATGTACTGGTAATGACTGCAACTCCAATTCCTAGAACCTTGGCAATGTCTGTTTATGGCGACTTGGATATCTCTGTAATAGACGAATTGCCTGCGGGAAGAAAACCTATTAAAACCGTTCATCGTTATGATAATAATCGGTTGAAAGTTTTCAAATTTATGAAAGATGAAATTGCCAAAGGTCGTCAGATTTATATTGTTTATCCATTGATTCAAGAGAGTGAAAAAATGGACTATAAGGATTTAATGGATGGATACGAAAGTGTATCTAGAGAATTCCCTATGCCAGAATATCAAATCTCCATTGTACATGGCAAAATGAAAGCTGCTGACAAAGAATATGAAATGCAACGTTTTGCCAAGGGAGAAACTAATATTATGGTAGCAACAACTGTCATTGAGGTTGGAGTAAACGTGCCCAACGCTTCCGTAATGATTATTGAAAGTGCAGAACGCTTTGGTCTTTCTCAATTACACCAACTACGTGGCCGTGTTGGCCGAGGTGCAGAACAGAGCTACTGTATACTAATGACGAGTCATAAATTAAGTCAAGAGAGTAAAACAAGATTAGAAACTATGGTGCGCAGTAGTGATGGTTTTGAAATTGCTGAAGTAGATTTAAAATTACGTGGACCTGGCGATATTATGGGTACACAACAAAGTGGAGTGCTCAACTTACGCATTGCAGATATTATTAAGGACAAGGATATTTTACAGCAAGCACGTTATTATGCTAAAAGTATTTTGAAAATAGACCCAAGATTAAGCTTACCAGAACATAAAGTAGTTTTAAACACCTACCGACAAATGAGTAAGTACCGAAATATCTGGAACTATATTAGTTGAAATAAAAAAAGAAGAGAGACATACCAACCAAAATGCCTCTCTTCCAGAATAATACAATTAATAAATTGCATTACTTAAACTATGTTGTTTGACCTTGGTGCTTACCTTCGTAAACCTCTTCTACCAATTTCTTATTAAAAGCTGGTAAATCTTCGGGAGATCTACTTGTAACCAAACCAGAGTCTACTACCACTTCTTCATCCACCCAATTGGCACCAGCATTAACCATATCGGTTTTAATAGAACCATAAGAGGTGATTTTCCTACCCTCAAGTACGCCAGCTTCCGCCAATAACCAAGGCGCGTGACATATTGCCGCTACCGGCTTATGATTTTCAAAGAAAGATTTAACAAATCCTACTGCATTTTTATCTTTTCTCAATACATCAGGATTAATTTGTCCGCCAGGTAACATTAACGCATCATAATTGTTTTGACTAACTTCATCCAACGTTTTATCTACATTATAACTCTTACTCCAGTTACCATCTGCCCATCCCTTTATTTCACCAGATTTTAATGATACTATATGAACATTAGCTCCAGCATCTTCCAAAGCTTTTTTTGGTTCTCTTAATTCACTTTCCTCAAAGCCATCAGTAGCTAAAATTGCTACTGTTTTTTTATTGATATTTTCCATGTTTTTTAGTTTTTAGATTAATTATTAAAAAATTGTTTTTGCCTAGTTTTGGTTGGTTACAAATTTTCAAAAGCGTTACCTATTGAAGTATCTCCTTGTAGAATTTCAAAAGTTTCATTTCTAGGAGTTCCATCCTGTAAAGATTGCACTAAAGTCTGGGCAACATCTGCCCTACTTATTTCACCAGTTTTATTCAACTTTTTACTCAATTCAATTTTACCAGTGCCAATGTTATTATTTAATGCACCCGGTCTTACAATCGCATAGTTTAGTCCACTACTTTTTAGATGTTCATCTGCATTTTGCTTAGCTTTTAAATATTCCTGAATATCTTCTTTGGCTTCTGGATTATCCGCTCCCATAGAACTCAACATCACAAATTTGTTAATGTTTGCTTTTTTAGATTCGTCTATCAATCGTTTTGCACCTTCTTGGTCTACTTCTACTACTTTTTTGCCTCCAGAGCCTGCTGCAAATACAACCTTATTAATATCATTAACGACATGTGATAAATCTTTCTCTAAATCACCAAGAACAGTTTGAATATTGTCTTTTTCAAACTTCTCCATCTGAGATTTCTCCCTTACCATTGCTACAGGACTGAAGTTTTGAGATGATTTTAAATAATCGACAATTTTTTTTCCAGTGGTACCATTGGCACCAGCTACTAATATATCTGTCTCTTATACACATCTCCGAGCCCACGAGACCGAGG
>CAJXVG010000248.1 GCA_913061495.1 uncultured Winogradskyella sp. | reverse complement strand
GAGATCAGCCTCGGTCTCGTGGGCTCGGAGATGTGTATAAGAGACAGGTATATAATATCATCCTTAAACAAGCTGAAGATCATCAAAAATTAAGAAAAGAACGTATAGCAAATAGAAGCGAAGACTCAAAACCTACCAAAGAAGAATTGGTTGCCTTTCAAAATAAAAGATTAGAAAAGCAAATTGAATTGAAACGTGAAATGAAAGCAATCCTGTCAGCAGAGCAATACGCTAAATTTGAAAAAATGAAACCAAGAAAAGGCAGAAAAAGAGGAAGAAAACACAAGAAGAGAAATTAGTATTAAATGATTATCACAAAAAAAAGTATCGATTAATCGATACTTTTTTATTTAGTGAAATAAAATTATTAATTTAGAGACTTAATAATTAAACAATCCATAAATGAAAAAGATACTTACACTTGCCGTATTAGCATTCGCCATGTTCATAGGAACTGGTTCTGTGACAGCACAAAATAAAATTGAAATAAATGCTACAGCCTCAGAAAAAGCTGAAGAGTTAAGAAAGTTTATAAAATTTGACAGTGATCTAAAAGAAGAAGTTTACCAAGCCTACAAAGAATTTGGTGAAGGACATGCCAACTTAATGAAAGCTGAAATAAAATCAGATAAAGCAGTTGAAAAACTTCAAAATCGACTTGTCACTAACATGGAAGCAATATTAAACGCTCAACAATTTGAACGCTACAAAACTTATTTAGAGGAAAACGAAGAATAATTTTTCCTTTATTCCAAACAAAAAACCTCGCCGATGGCGAGGTTTTTTTTTACAATTCTTTTGCCACTTCATCAACGGCAGCAATGGTTTCATTTAAGTCCTCGTACGTTAAAGCATCTGTTATAAACCATGTTTCAAATGCACTTGGAGCAATATAAATGCCTTTGTTAAGCATGCCATGAAAGAATTTTTTAAATGTCTCATTATTCCCTTCTGCAGAAGAATCAAAATCCACAACCGGTTTTTCTGAAAAATGAACGGAAATCATAGATCCCATTCTATTTATAG
Source organism: uncultured Winogradskyella sp. (assembly GCA_913061495.1). Classification (GTDB taxonomy): domain Bacteria; phylum Bacteroidota; class Bacteroidia; order Flavobacteriales; family Flavobacteriaceae; genus Winogradskyella. Next base: position 2,750 of record CAJXVG010000248.1, on the reverse strand, counting down.
TATATGTCACATCATTCCTATCTAATGTATCTGCAATACCATTATGAAGGTATTTCGTTTTTTCATCTAAACGATTCATTAAACCTTTATCTGCTTTAATTTCTTTCAACATGGCTAAACCAGCTGCCATTGCTAAAGGGTTTCCACTTAATGTTCCGGCTTGGTAAACAGGTCCAAGTGGTGCAAGATGATTCATAATTTCATTTCTAGATGCAAACGCTCCAACTGGCAATCCACCACCCACTACTTTTCCAAAGCAAACAATATCAGCTTTTATATTTTTTAATTCTTGTACTCCTCCATTTGCTAAACGAAAACCTGTCATTACTTCATCAAAAATCAAAAGAATATCGTTCTCATTGCAAATAGTTCTTAAACTTTCCAAGAAACCTTCTTTTGGTGGAATACAACCCATATTACCAGCAACAGGCTCAATAATTATTGCTGCAATCTCATTGGTATTAGCTTCAACTAATTTGCTAACGCTATCTAAATCATTGTAATTGGCAAGCAGAGTATCTTTTGCTGTACCTTGTGTCACTCCAGGACTATTAGGTGTTCCGAAAGTTACTGCGCCACTTCCCGCTGCAATTAAAAACGAATCGCTATGGCCATGATAGCACCCAGAAAATTTTATGATTTTATCTTTTTTTGTGAAGCCTCGTGCTAATCTAATTGCACTCATACAAGCTTCTGTCCCAGAGTTAACAAATCTTATCTTATCAATATTTGGTACCATAGAAACTGCCAATTCTGCAATTTCGGTTTCTATTTGGGTTGGCATTCCAAAGGAGGTTCCTGCTTTGGTTTTTTCAATTACCGCATCAACAACAGGAGGAAATGCGTGCCCAAGCAACATTGGTCCCCAAGAATTTATATAATCTATAAATCGGTTACCATCTTCATCATATACATAAGCTCCTTTTGCAGATTTAGCGAAAATTGGTGTACCACCTACAGCATTAAATGCTCGTACAGGTGAGTTTACTCCTCCAGGAATTACTGATTGTGCTTCTTTAAATAAAGCACTACTTCTTTGATATAACATAATTAATTTGGAATAATAATTTCTTGACCTATTGTAAGATCATTTGAATTGAGATTGTTTAAATCTTTAATAGCATCTACAGTGGTATTATATCGTTTAGAAAGCGAATACAACGTATCTCCTTTAATTATGACATGTCGTATAACACCAGAATTTATAACTACTTTTTCAGGCGCTTTCCCACCTAAAACCTCTTTATCATAATTGTAAAGTTTATAACGTTCTATAAGATTAATCAGTTTTTGAGGATATTTTCTATCTGTTGCATACCCAGCTGCTCTCAAGCCTCTCGCCCAACCTTTATAATCGTCTGGTCTTAATTTAAATAAATTCGCATAACGCTTTCTACCAGTTAAAAAATCGGAATGATCTTCATAAGAGGATTCGGCCTTTTTATATTTTCTAAAACATTCTTGTGAGCGATCGTCATCGTGATATATTTTTCCACCTTTCCAGCCGTGGCATTTAATCCCGAAATGGTTATTTGCTTCAACAGAGAGACGTCCTCGGCCTGCTCCAGATTCTAAAATACCTTGTGCTAATGTTATACTTGCAGGTATTTTAGACTTGTGCATTTCTTCCATTGCTATGGCAGAAAAACGTGAAATATACTCATCCGTAGATGTCGGGATTTTCACAACTGTAGTTCCGTTATCTTTGGTTACGGTTTTGGCTGTTTGTGTTTCAGTTTCCTTAATAACAACTTTCTCGCTTTTATTTGTATCTCGTTTCTTTTTGGTTACAATTCCCTTTTTTGGACCGCAACTAAAAGCCAAAGCTACAAGTAGTAGTATTATATATTTATTTTTCATGTTTTGATAAAAGGTAGATTTTTGCGTTTTAATTTTAAATTCATTCCAGCAATACCTTGCAATCCTCCCGTATGAATCGCTAAAATTTTTGAATTCTGAGGAAAAAATGCTTTTTCAATTAAATCAAAAATTCCAAACATTACTTTCCCTGTGTAAATAGGATCTAGCGGAATATGGTATTCCGTTTTAAATCTATTTATAAACGAGATTAGTTCTGGCTTTATTTTGGCATAACCTCCAAAATGATAATCTGTAATTAATTCCCAATTTGTTTGATTTGCAAATTTACAAATATCTTCTTGTAAAAAATCACCTTTTAAGGCTGGAAACCCTAAGATTTTCTGATGTTTTTCTGAGCTATTTATAATTCCGGAAATTGTGCCACCTGTTCCTACACCGCAACAGATATAATCGAATATTTTGTCATTAGAAGTCAAAATTTCTTCACAACCTTTAACAGCTAAGTCATTTGTACCACCTTCAGGAATTAAATAAAAATCACCATGTTCAACTTTTAACTTATCTAAAAATCCTTCAGTGGTTTTTTCTCTGTAAGCCTCACGACTTATAAATAAAAACTCCATACCACAAGACTTGGCAAAACTCAAAGTTGGGTTAGTTTCTATCTTATCCTCTAACTCTTCACCTCTAATTACGCCTATAGTTTTCAAGTCATTTAACTTCCCTGAGTATGCTGTAGCCGCAATATGATTGGAAAACGCACCTCCAAAAGTCAAGAGTGTTTTTTTATTTTGCTTTTTTGCTTCAAGAATATTATACTTTAGTTTACGGTATTTATTGCCCGAAATAAAAGGATGGATTAAGTCTTCGCGCTTTATAAACTGTCTCTTATACACATCTCCGAGCCCACGAGACCGAGGCTGATCTCG
>CAJXVG010000247.1 GCA_913061495.1 uncultured Winogradskyella sp. | reverse complement strand
CTACACGTAAGGAGTCGTCGGCAGCGTCAGATGTGTATAAGAGACAGCAATAACAGAATTTGAATATTTTAGAAAAAGCTAATTTTTTATGAGGTATCTCGCTATTTTATTAATTGCAATTTTACCATTGTTTGTAACTACAAAACCAATTGATATTGGAAAATACACTATAGAAGTTGAAGAGGTCATAAATAGGAAGACTATCTGGAGAATAGGAAGTAGTGTAACCGCAAAAAACAAACATAAATATGTTGGGGTCAAAGCACTTTTTACGCCTAAAGACAAAAAAGACAATAGACTTGATGTAGAAGATTTCACTTTGAGAACTGATGAGGAAAAATATGAAATGACAATCCCCAAAAAGCAAGATGTATTCTATAGGGGTGCTAATATGATTAAAGTCAGAAAAACTAAAGAGAGGTCTATTATAGCAGTGGTTCCTAAAAATTTCAAAGAAGGATTACTTTATTATAAAGACATGAAACTTGGTAAGATTACCTGTGATAATGATAAGGGTGGAGATTTTATAGTTGAATGAAGTTTTTAAGTTACATATCCCAATTTTTCTAAAAAAGAGATAAACGTTACAATAGTTATCTAGATAATTATGCAGCCAAATACGCTGATACATTCATATTGGGCTTATTTTATTGCGTAATTCTCGGAATAGGATATATTATATATAAACTATTTTTTGAGTGAAATTAGAAGATTTCAATAGGTTAAGTTATGATGAAAAGCTCTTCAAGGTCGTTGATGAAGGTGTTTTCCTAGAAAACTACCTTAGGATTGATAAAACTCTTTTAATTCTACACCGATTGCATTACTAATTTTAAAAAGAGTCAGGGCAGTTATATTTTGTCTTCCATTTTCTATTGCAGACAAATTAGATTTTTCCATATCAATTATTGCACAAACGTCTAATTGGCTAAGTTTTTTAGACTTACGTAATTGAGCAATTTTTCTACCAAGAAATTTGAGATGATTTTTCTCTTTATCTGTCATATAAATGACAAGATGTATAATAAACATACTCATAAGGTTATGATATATAATAACCTTTTATATATTTGATAGACAATACTCTATCATTCATTCAATTTAAAACAGATAACAATGAAAACAAACTTATTTAAAATAATATCAATATTATTTTTAGCCATATCATGTAGTGGTGACGACTCATCAAGTACTGAAAATCAAGAGAACTTAATAATAGGATCTTGGCAACCTGTTCAAGCAATATTTGTTGATGAAAATGGAGGTCAAAATATAGAAATATACGATGAGTGCCAACTCATGGGAAATACTGATTTTAATTTAGATGGTGGATTTTCACAAACTGGCTATTACCCAGTCTCTAATGAATGTGGAGTAGAATTTGATAATACGGGAAATTGGGAAATTATAAATGGAAATATCCTAAGAGTTACATTGAATGGTCAAGTTGATAATGGAACTATGGGTGATTACCTTATATTAGATCTAATAGATTCAACACTAAAAATAGATGCTGATTTAGATATAGAAACGATTAAGCAAGAAATATATGTTTTTACAAAATTTAATCTTTAAGTTATGAAATATATAGTCCTAGTGATAGCTGTAGTTATTGTTTTCATCATCATTAAATTTATATACGACAGCTATTTAACAAATAATACGGAAGAGAATTGGCAAGAATTTAAAAAATCAGACCCAGAAACAGCACATAAGATTGAAAATTCCAAATTGGGAGCAAAAAAGAATCATGAATCAAATTATGTAAGGTTTATGCCCAATCATGAATTGTCTCGGAATGATGAAGAAGATACTTTTTCAGAATTGAGTTTTACAGAATTAAATAAAGTTTTTTTCGAGAAATACCATTGTGCCATTGATAGTGGAAAACCGCTTCAGTTTAAAGAGGAACTAATCACTATACAGGAAGAATTGGAATACCATATCCTTCATTTTGAATACTTATTGGATGAAATAGAGAAAACATTCTTTAAGAATCCAAAAAACGGGATTATCATGTTTAAAGAAAAATGTGCTAACGAATTAAAGGAATTGGTTGATTATAATTTTAAATTTAAAGTTGAAGAAACATACGTATTTAAAAGAATTGATACGTTGACGGACAAATTATATTCATTAGAAAAGTTAATACCAAGAGATGAATCACGTCCATTCTAATTTTTTTAATTTTTTTTTTAGACAAGCCAATCTTACTCAAAATAGGATATCTCAAATTAATACCCCCCTTTTTTTTTACTCAAATTAACTGTGTGAGAGTCTCATTCATAAGGAACCTACGCTCAGCCCCACGCTTTGTTTAGATTGGGCAGATAGCCCGTACCTTTTGTTAAATCTAAAAATTATTAAAACTATGGTAAAAATTGTAGATTACAAGACCTATCAAACAGAAGATGGGAATGACTTTTGTACATTAATTGTACAAGGTGGCTTAGAAACTGTTAAAAGCCAAGAAACAGAAAGAACTTATCTAACAGCAAGAAGTGCAAGAGTTCCTTGTACGTTTAATGAGACTATGTGTAAATCCTTAATAGGGACAGATCTATCAGGTAGTATTCAGAAAATAGAGGTTGAACCTTATGAATACACTATTGAAGCTACAGGAGAGGTTATTGAACTATCACACCGTTGGGAATACATGGATGAAGCTGAAACCATTATTCAAAAAAATGTGGTAGAAGCAGAAGAGGTGTTTTAAACCCTTATTAAAATTAAAAATTAGTGAAGCTCTAACTTAAATGTTAGGGCTTTTTTTATGAGATATAGAATAAAAATATAGTCTCACTTTTCAAATTGTATAACCAATAAATTAAAAAAAATGAAACTACAACAAGCAAAAAGGCATCAAGTCAAATTAAGACTTGGGTTAAGTGGTGCATCTGGTTTTGGAAAAAGTTACAGTGCATTATTGCTAGCCTATGGAATAACAAATGACTGGTCCAAAATAGCAGTTATTGATACTGAGAATGGAAGTGCTAGTCTATACTCTCATCTAGGGAATTACAACGTTCTGACGTTAAATGAGCCATTTAGTCCAGAAAGGTATATAGAAGCCATTAAAACGTGTGAAAATGGTTCTATTGAAGCAATAATTATTGATAGTATTACTCATGAATGGAACGGTAAGGGCGGATGTTTGCAAATTCATGAACAGCTTGGAGGTAGATTTCAGGATTGGGCTAAATTAACACCAAGGCATCAAGCCTTTATTGATGCTATCCTACAATCAAAATGCCATATTATTACAACTGTAAGAAAGAAAATTGATTATTCAATGGATAAGGATTCTAGTGGCAAGACTAAAGTAATAAAACACGGTCTGAAAGATATTACTAGAGAAGGATTTTCCTATGAGCTAACTGTAGATTTTGAAGTTGTTAATGAAAATCATTTGGTAAAAGCATCAAAAGATAGAACAGGGTTATTTATGGATAAACCAGAGTTTGTGATAAATGCTGCTACAGGAAAAAAATTATTAGCATGGTGCAATGAGGGCATTTCATTGGAACAGATCAAGCAAGAAATTGAAGATTGTAAATCTATTGAGCAATTGAAACATATCTACTCTAAATATGCAACTATTCAAAATGAAGTCAAACCACTCATCATAGAACGTAAAGAACAATTGGAATCATTAAATAATCAATTAATTGATACTAAAGATATAGTAGAAACTTTAAAAAAACCATCAAATGGAACTGATAGCAAATAATAATACCTGTCTCTTATACACATCTGACGCTGCCGACGACTCCTTACGTGTAG
>CAJXVG010000246.1 GCA_913061495.1 uncultured Winogradskyella sp. | reverse complement strand
CGAGATCAGCCTCGGTCTCGTGGGCTCGGAGATGTGTATAAGAGACAGCTCAAAGTCTGGGTAGGTAAGAGGTAAATTTTTTAATCCCATTCTTGTTCCTACTCTTGTAAATACATCCAATACATCTTGTTTTTCTGAAACCTGTAATTCTCTTTCAAGAATTTCATAAGATCTTATGGAATAATCAATCAGCATAAAAAGCACATCTTTATAAGCCCAATCAGGTATGGCTTGTCCACGTTTTTGTTCTACCGATTTATGTATTGCTGTAATATTATCAATAGCCTTTAGCGCATCATCTTTTTCCGAAAATACGATGGCTCTCGCATAATTTACGGTAGAAAATAATCTGCCCAAAGGATCTTTAGGAAGTTTACCTGTAAAATAGAGCCAATCCACAGCTTTGTTAAGTGCAAATTCTGCAGATGCACCAGCAAAAACCATAAGTATGGTGTCGCTATTTCCCCAGATTTCTCTAACTATTGAATTTTTATTTACAAAGTATTCCATTTTGTTTTACGCTTTCAAAAACGGTTATTCCTTTTTGTTTATTAATTTTTCAAGTGCTTCAATATGTTTTTTAAATTCTGCTTTACCAAGTTTAGTGGTACTGTATCTCGTGTTTGGTTTCCGGCCAATAAATTGTTTTTCGACTAAAATATATTCGGCTTTTTCCAGTGCTTTTGTGTGGCTTGCCAAGTTACCGTCAGTTGCACCCAACAGTTCCTTCAGCATATTGAAATCGGCATACTCGTTCACCATTAAAACAGACATAATACCAAGCCTTATTCTGTGGTCAAAGAGTTTATTTATGTTTGTAATTATACTCAAACTTTAGATTTATGTTTAAAATTACTCAAAACTGCGATTAAAAACTGATTACTTTTTTACGTCATATTTAAAATGCATCCAACTGCCATAAATAATATGCATAATACCAAACCCAATAATCCAAAGCCAAAAGCCGTAACCAGGATATAAAGCGGCAACGAGACCTAAGACAATTTGAATAAACCCTAAATACTTTATATCACCAATACTGTATTTTGAAGCACTGACCAAGGCCAATCCATAAAAAATGAGCATTAATCCACTTGTTTGCCCATATTTACCTTGACTTAAAATGATTAAAATATATAAACCACCTGCAACCAATGGAATTAAAAAGTTGAACAATAAACGACGAGATGAGTTATCCCAAATTTTCTCACCATTTTGTTTTGCTTTTCTTGTGGTGAGTAGAATACCTGTGACAATACTGAAAGCTGCCACTAAAAACAAAATTAACATTACAGTTCTAAAAATCCAACCCTCTATAATTAGTGTACCATTGTTGTATGTTGTCACTAACCAATATGTTAAAGCAGCTCCTATGAGTGCGTAGATGCCAGCTAAAATTCCTGATAAACCGCTCAATGAAATAAAACGGGAGGATTTATTCATAAGATTTTTAATCTCACTAATGTCTTTTAAGTAATTTTCGTTGCTCATAATTTAAAGTACTTTGAAATACAAAGTAAAAGAATTTATTTGAATTGAACAAAATTATTTTGATAGATATTACTTAAATTTAACAAATAACCAATACAACATTTAACATGATAGAACTTTTATTAGCCATAGCTAACATCTCAGGAGGGATTTTACTCGCCTTGGCAACATTGGACAAATGGGATGGAGAAAGTAACTTTTTTAATAAGATAGCAGGTTTCTTGGCACCTTTTCAAACAGTAATTGGTCTTGGGTTAATCATCTTGGCAATACTCGAATTTTGGGACGGTCTATTATTTAATATTATAAGTATTCTTGGTGGAATCTTACTCTTAACCCACGTATTTGTTAAAGTCCCATCAATTGAATCTGGTTTAAGAAAATTATCCGATAAATTGATGCCTTTTAAAGCCATCATCGGAATTGCACTTATTGTTATTGGTATTTTGGGTTTGTTCTAAACTAGAATTTTGAATCCAGCCGAAACTCACATATTAAAACAACTAAAACCTTACAAATCCATTTTTTGCATTTGCAGGTTTTACAGAGCATATCTTACAAGAGGCAAATTTTGTTGTACAAATGGAGAATGTCTTGTTATTATTTAGGTAAACGTCCAATGTGTTACATGCATCAAAGCAAAGACTACGTGGATATTAGTTTTTGGCATTCTACACATTTATCAAAAAAATTGGATGTGTATTTGGTTTCCGAAAAACGCAAAAAAAATCCTTTCGTTATTAATTCTTAAAAGAAATAGACGATACGTTTTTTACAGCTATATTAAAGGAAGTGGAAAGCTTTAAAGAAAAAAGTTTTATAAGTCTTAGATAGAAAATTTTTAAGACAATTTTGAATATGATGTTTAGACTTGATTTTTTGGTAATTAACCGAATACCTAATAATTAAAAGCTTTTTACTGTTTTTCTAATTGCCACTAAATTGGTCAGTAATCCTTCCAAACTATCTAAGTTAAGCATATTTGCACCATCACTTTTTGCATTTGCAGGATCAAAATGTGTTTCAATAAATAAACCATCAACATTATTTACAACACCAGCTCTGGCAATGGTTTCTATCATATCTGGTCGTCCTCCGGTAACACCAACACTTTGGTTGGGTTGTTGCAAAGAATGTGTTACATCCAAAACTGTTGGAGCGTATTGGCGCATAGTTGGGATGCCTCTAAAATCTACAATCATGTCTTGGTAGCCAAACATGGTGCCTCTATCGGTAATCCAAGCCTTTTCGTTACCTGCATCTTTCACTTTTTGTACGGCATGTTTCATGGCTTCTGGGCTCATAAATTGTCCTTTTTTCAAGTTGACCACTTTTCCTGTTTCTGCAGCAGCTACGACTAAATCGGTTTGTCTTACTAAAAATGCAGGAATTTGAAGTACATCTACATATTCTGCTGCCATAGTAGCATCAGAAACTTCGTGGATGTCTGTAACTGTTGGCACATCAAAAGTTTCAGAAACTTTTCTTAATATTTTTAAAGCTTTTTCATTACCGATACCTGTAAAACTATCAATTCTACTTCTATTTGCTTTTTTGAAACTGCCTTTAAAGACATAGGGAATTTCGAGCTTATTTGTAATAGAAACTACTTTTTCGGCGATGCGAAGCGCCATGTCTTCTCCTTCAATAGCACAAGGACCGCAAAGCAAAAAGAAATTATCAGAATTTGTGTGTTTTAATTTTGGAATGGTTGTCAAAGCAAATGGACTTAAATGTTAAGTTTCAAAGATACAATTAGAAAAAAGAATAAACTAATATACAAATCAACGAATACACTATTTTAAAACATTTTTTTAACACTGTTTCTTACAATCCAAAGCGACATTACAAAGTTACCGATAACTAATAATCCACCGTAAAATAGTAACTCTTTTGAGGATTCTGACCAATTTAAAATATTAAGAATATTTGATAAGTAGGCCAAAATTAAATAAGAAGATAAACAAACAAAGACAATGCCTAATGAAAAATTTAATTTCCTGTTAGGTTTAATTAATTGCCATAAAAATGGAATCCCAAACAAAAGAATTGGATATGCGGAGATGCCGTCACTCTTATTAATATCCGTAAACCAATACGCAATTACGGATAGGAAATAAAGATAAGGGATAAACCTGGTGTACTTACTAATTGCATTCATCTGTGTTAAGTTTTAGGGTTCAGATGTAAACAGCCCAATTAGCGGTATTTTTAGGGCAGGCGTTCACTATTAATCAGTTCTTTGGAATGTAAGATACAAACTCATTTCATTTCATAAATAAAATATAACCTGTCTCTTATACACATCTGACGCTGCCG
>CAJXVG010000245.1 GCA_913061495.1 uncultured Winogradskyella sp. | reverse complement strand
GCAGCGTCAGATGTGTATAAGAGACAGTATTAGATGTTAGTAAATTATTAATGTTTATCTATTATTATAAATAAAACCTTTATTTTGCAAGGACTAAGTTAGATTACATAGCATGGGAGAACAAAAACGAAAAGAAGAGTCTAAACCAGAATTTATATTCGGCAAAAAAAACTATAAATGGCTATTTATTGGCCTTGCGTTCATTGCTATTGGCTTTATTCTTATGTCAGGCGGAGGTAGTGAGGATCCAAATGTTTTTGATGAATCTATTTTTAGTTGGAGACGTATTCGTTTAGCACCAACTCTTGTCCTTATTGGTTTTGGCATTCAGGTTTATGCCATACTTTTAAAGCCTCACAAGGACACAAAAAAATAACAATTCTTTTATATACATTTAAACGTACCAAAATAGGAGTATTGGTACTTTTGCCCAATGGAAATTATCGACGCAATTATTTTAGGAATTATTCAAGGACTCACAGAGTTTTTGCCTGTATCTTCAAGTGGTCACCTAGAACTTGGAAAAGCCATTCTTGGGGACAATTCTGTACCTGAAGAAAGTCTTATGTTTACCGTTATACTCCATTTTGCGACAGCATTGAGTACAATTGTTGTTTTCAGAAAAGACGTGTGGGAAATCATACAAGGATTATTTTCTTTTAAATGGAATGAAGACACGCAATTTGTGCTTAAAATTATTATTTCCATGATCCCAGCTGCAATAATAGGCTTTACATACGAATCTACATTAGAGAAGTTTTTTGGTGGCAATATAGTATTGGTTGGTGCTATGCTTATTTTAACAGCACTATTACTCATTATGGCAGACAGAGCCAAAAATACAGCAAAAAAAGTGGGCTTTTGGCACGCCTTACTTATTGGTATCGCACAAGGTATTGCTATGCTTCCAGGAATTTCACGATCTGGAGCAACAATATCCACCTCAGTGCTTTTAGGGGTTGACAAAACAAAGGCTGCACGTTTTTCATTCTTAATGGTAGTTCCTCTTATTTTTGGTAAAATAGCAAAGGATATTCTTACTGGTGACTTAACTTATAACAGTAATAGTTTTTCTTACCTTAGCATTGGCTTTATAGCTGCATTTGTCTCGGGTTTATTTGCCTGCACATGGATGATAGCTATTGTAAAACGCAGCAAACTCACTTATTTTGCAATATACTGTATTATCGCTGGTGTTACAGCTATAATTTGGTCTCTCCTTTAATCTGAAAAATCAAAAAATGAAAACCGAAGAGGATTACAAAAATGGACAGGTATTATTGATAGACAAACCCTTAAATTGGACATCTTTTCAGGCGGTTAATAAATTGCGTTGGGCTATAAGACAGGCCTTTAATATAAAAAAGATTAAGGTTGGTCATGCTGGCACTCTAGACCCTTTGGCTACTGGATTACTTGTAATTTGTACTGGAAAAATGACTAAACAAATCAATACGTTTCAAGGTCAGGAAAAAGAGTACACAGGTACTTTTGTGTTAGGTAGCACCACTCCATCTTTTGATTTAGAAACCGAAATTAACGAAACTTTCCCAACGGGTCATATTACCGAAACACAAATTCACAATACCACTAAACAATTTATTGGTAAGATTGATCAATATCCTCCTGTATTTTCAGCTATAAAAAAAGATGGAAAACGTTTATATGAGTTTGCCAGAGCTGGTGAAGATGTTGAAGTAAAATCACGACAAGTTGAAATTTCAGAATTTGAAATCACTAAAATTGACGGTTTTCAACTTCATTTTAAAGTGGTTTGCAGCAAAGGCACATACATTAGGTCTTTGGCTCACGACTTTGGAAAAGCACTAAATTCTGGTGCACATCTTTCAGAATTGCGACGCACACGAATTGGAGAGTTTAAAGTTGAAAATGCACTTACACCAGAAAAATTCATTGAAAACCTAAATCTTTAAGTTCTCTTTAACAACGTTTAAGACTACCTTCTCATCCGTTTTGGCACTATATTCGTATATTGACAGACTGTAACACATTATTTTGAATTGGATAGAACAACATAAAGCTTTAATTATAACATTTCTAATTGCCGGAATTGTAATTATTGGTCTATTCAGTTTTCAATTAACCAAGCAAGGCAAACTCCTCACCGAAAGCTATTATGAAATTGAGCCAGAACCTGAATCTGAAACACTTGAAGAAGAGCTTGAACCACTCGAAGAACTTACAGGGAAATCTACAAATAAAGCCTTTAACGAAGATCAGGAATACAAGGAAATGATGCGAAACTTTAGGACAGTAAGTTCTAATGATACTGAGCGTTCTAATGAAAAGGCTGAAGAAACGGAACCAGAAGAGGTTTTGGAAGAAAATAGTGTTAACCAAACTTTTGCCAACAGCAAAGCCTATGCTCTAAATTCTAAAGAAACAGAGTCTTACAAAAAATTACAAGAAAATCTAAAAAAAAGACTCAATAATAAGCAAATGGCAGATGAACATGCCAAAACTAAAAGTACATTAACCTATTCACTAAAAGGCAGAGTGCTTCAAAACTATAAAATCCCAAGATACTTATGTGAAAACGGCGGAAGGATCATAGTTAATATCAAAGTGAATGGTGCTGGCAATGTTACTGATACATCAGTTAATGGCTCATCCACGTCCACAGATAAATGCTTAATTGAAAGCGCATTATCTTATGCTGAAATTGTTCGTTTTGATCCTTCCGAAAAATCCAGTCAAGTTGGGACTATTACGTTTTTATTTAAAGGTAAAGATTAACTTTATTTACTATTTAAGTAAACCCATTAAATCATTGATCGTTGATTGCCCTTTATCCTTATTATACCAACGTTGTAGGGCTTCTTTAAATTCTGGTGTTAATTTTCCGAATTCTGCCTTATAATCATTAACCATTTTGGTGGCAACATTAGGTCTAGGCCCAAAGGTATTTAACACTTCTTTGGTAACATCATCTATCATAATTAACTTAGGTATTGACTTCCCTCCATTGGTTAAAAAAGCATTTATTAAAGCCTCATTACTATCACGTAAAACAATTTTATAGCTAATATTTGAACTAAGCTGAACAACTTTTTCAATTACAGGCATTATGTGTGCTGCATCTCCACACCAACTTTCAGTAATCACCAACCAAGTTATTTTTTTATTGTAATTTTCAATAGTGCTTATGGCTGATTCTGAAAGTTTAATTGTCTTATCCCAACGTTTCATACGTCTGTCATTGAGCATAGTATAATCAATTAAAGCTTTGGTTTTTTCACTTCCTGTCGTTGAGTTTTGCTCAACTAATTTAGAAACAAGCAATCTGTATTCAGTATAAGACATACTGTTTTTAATGCTATCTGAAATAATTCGATGGAGTATAGGAGATTCTAAAGTTTTCATATTACAAAAATAAAATTCTATTGCTATTTAAATAACTGTAGGTACCTTAGTAGTAAAATCTAAATTAACTTACAAAATGAAATTATTTGAAATTTTAAAGGCAATTATTATTGGTCTTTTCCTCATTCTTGTTGCTGGAAAATACTTTTCATTTATAGATAATTATCCTATTACATCCAATTTTTACCTTTACGACATTACCTACGTATTTCTCATTCTCTACATTATAGTGAGAATTGCTGAATTTATATCAAATCGAAAATCTACAGAAAATGAAAAAAAATAAATGTGGCTGGTGCCTTGGTGACCCATTATATGAAGCTTATCATGATAATGAATGGGGAGTCCCTGTTTATGATCTGTCTCTTATACACATCTCCGAGCACACGAGACCGAGGCTGATCTCGTATGCCGTCTTCTGCTTGAAAAAAA
>CAJXVG010000244.1 GCA_913061495.1 uncultured Winogradskyella sp. | reverse complement strand
GTGGGCTCGGAGATGTGTATAAGAGACAGTTCCAAAGTAGGCGAGAACAAGCAATTACTTATAGCCATTGTTGGCAATAGTGTTTTAAGTTGATACTCTCATCATAAAGTTCGAAACTCCCTGATACATAAATTCAACTTGCTCTTTGGTATATTCGGTATATTTTCCGTGAGCAGCTTTATTTCTTAAGTCTAACCAAGAAGTAATACTTTTTTGGTCAAGCTTATTATAAACAGAAGCAGAAGCTAACTCAGAGTTTAACAAGTCAGCCTTTTTTGGTATTGGTTTCCCGTCTTTTATTCTTTCTATTTTTATTGAGTTTTTCAAGCACAATTGTCGTAAATGCTCTTCTAAAACACTTCCAATCATAACTGCTGCTGGGTCTTTATAACCTTCTGTCAATAAATGCTCTGCCATTTCTAAAAAATCCGAAAATATTTCGGCTGATACAATTCCTTTAACAGTAAAAATCCAGCCACCATCTATTTCTTGCTTAGCGGCTTTTAAAATTCCACGCCCTTCTTCAGTATGATATGTATAGGTATCACTTACCTTACGTTCAAATTCTTTATAAAAAGGATGTTGTTCTCCGAATGTATTTCTGAAGAATGAAAGTCCAGAGGCACGAAATTCCTGAAATATTTCAGTCTGTACGTAGTTCCCACCGTATTCACTACTTCGGTCAGTAGAAATCACTCTATCTGCGAGAGCTATTAATTCATTAACTCTATCTTTTACTTGTTCTATTTTCATTCGTTTCACATTATTGCCAACGGTTTTGTGTATGGTTAGTTGCGTGTTTAAGCAACTAATTTAGTAAACAAAAACGAACGCGAGAAAATTCCGAAGGAATTTTCCAAATAAGCAACGACCAAAGCAATTAATTATACACGTTGTTGGCAGTAGTATTTATTTTACTTTATGTAAAGTATATTTGTCTAATAGTTTTGTTTGTTTTACATTTGATAAAAATTAAATCAGAATATTATGAGAATAAATTATTTATTTCCGAATAAATTCAAGAAGATAGGTTGGCTTATACTTATTCCTTCAGCAATTTTAGGTTTAGTTACTCTTATATTTGAGTATGAGCCAAGTTTTTTAGATTTTGAACTTCCAGCTATTTTTATCACTGAACTTTTTGGTGATACAAAAATATTTGGGATGGTTACCAATAATATTTTGAATGACGTTGTTGGTATATTAATCATCATTAGTTCTTTATTAGTCGCTTTTTCCAAAGAAGAATCTGAAGATGAATATATCTCCAAAATTAGATTAGAGTCTTTAGTTTGGGCAGTTTATGTAAACTATGGAATTCTTTTGCTGTCATTTTTGATTATTTATGACCTTTCTTTTATATGGGTTATGTGGTTTAATATGTTCACAATTTTAATCTTTTTCATTGTTAGATTTTATTGGCAAATTTCCAAACTTAAAAAATCGGCTAATTATGAAGAATAGTATAAAAGTAGAAAGAGCAAAAAAAAATATTACCCAAGCTGATTTAGCCAAATTGGCAAAAGTTAGTAGGCAAACAATAAACGCAATGGAATTAGGTAAATATGTTCCGTCAACAGTTTTAGCTTTGAGATTAGCTCAAATTTTTGAAGTCGAAGTTAGTGAAATCTTTACTTTGGAAGATTCTGATTGGGTTTAGGTCATATTACTGCCAACGGTCTCGGCTATGAGTAGTTGCGTGGGTTAGCACTAAACTTCGCAAGTACACACCAAACTGAAAATCCGCGAGGATTTTCAGAAGTAGGCGAGAAGAAGCAATTACTTATAGCCATTGTTGCCATTAGTTATTTTTTATTCGTTTTAGTTTTATTACATAAAAATAGACTTTGTCATCTTTATTCCATAATAGATAGTCTCTTTCTTGAGAAACCACTTTAAATTTTGAATAAAGTTCATTGTTTAGATAAAAGGTCAAAATGTGATTTTCGTTATCATATTTCCATTTCCAATTACCTAAATGTTCAGTTTCTGTCCAGTTCTCAATATTTGTATCGGTCAACTTTAGTTTTCCGTTTCTTTTGAACTTTAAGTCGGTGAAGTCTTTGTTTTTATTTTGCTTTGTTTTAATTAATCCATTGTTCAATTTGACGAAATCATCTTTGCTATTTAGAATCTTGTAAAGACTTATTGAGTCAGACTTATAAAAGTTCTTTTTTATGTTATTTGTAAACCATTCCGTTTTTTTTAAATGGATACTTTTAATTTCTTTATCAAAATCTTTTAAAGTAACTTGATTTTCTTTTTTTGAATATTCTCCGTAAGCAATTTTTTTATCAAAATCCACACTTAAATAATCGGTAAAGCAACTGAAAAAATCATAATCGTTTTTCGCTCCATTTTCAGTTGTTTCTGTTAACTTAGAAGGTGCAATTAGATAGTATTTTCCGATTTCAAAGTTTGCAATGTATGGTCGACATAAAGCTCCATTGTCTCCCCAAATTTTTATTTTTTTACGTTTTTCCGAACCAATATATTTTTCAATAATTTCAACTGTCATTGATAAAGGCATTTTTCCGTCGTAGCCATCAATTTTTTCATTAAGAAAATCTGAATATTCAATTACTTTAACTAACGCTACAAATTCAGAACCTTTTGAAATATTACTAAATGAACAATCTCCTTTACATTCACAACTGCAAGCAAATGATTTTATTGAAATCAGTAGTGTAAAAAGTAAGATTAAGGTTTTTTTCATAATTAATGGCAACGGTTTTGTGTATGATTTCGTTGCGTGTTTAAGCATTAAAGTTAGCAAATAAATCACAGATAGAAAGTCCGCGAGGACTTTCGTAAGTAGGCTATAACTAGCAATGAATTATACACGGTGTTGTAGTGCGTTTTTATTATTATTCGGTTACTTGACTCCAATTTTCTCCTTTTTTTATTCTATGAATTTGCGTGTCCGAAACTCCGAAACGTTTCGCAATCATATTGATTCTGTTTTTTTCGTTTTTCAATTGACGCTTAATGATTTTAACTTTTCCCTCGTTTAGTTTTCCAATTTTTTTGCCTCTTTTTTCCACAACTTTTTTCCAATTCGGATTATTGAATTGATGTAGTTCCTTTTCTCTTTTGGTTACCCATTTTAAGTTTTCCACACGATTATCTGTTTTGTCGTAATTCAGGTGGATTACATAAATTCCATCGTTCTGTTCAAGAAAATGTTCAGCCACAAGTTTGTGAACGTATCTACTAGTCGATTTTCCATTCCGTTTTTGTTTCAGTGGAAGGTTTTGGTATCCATTGATAAATGACTTTTTTACCTCAAATTCAGTTTCGCCTTTGCAATTTAAAATTCGACCGTAACTTGAGATTTTGAACTTTTCGTTTTCAGCAATTCCATCGTCAAATTCTACCTTTTTCCATTCTTCATTCCAATAGTTTCTTATCATCCTAAATGTTTTTCTCAAATGCACTACAACGAGTTTGTATATGAAAAGTAGCGTGCTAATCAACTCAATTTTATCGGTTGAATACAAGCCAAAACTTTTGTATTTTGATTTTATCTTTACTTTTCAAAAGCCAAATCAAAAGATTTGGCGACTTACCAAATATACCAAATTTTACTGTTTAGAAAAGACGAAGCTATTTTTTATATACAGTGTTAGCCACAGTATTTATTTCTTTTATTTATTTCCATTATAGCATTTTCTATAAAGTATTTATAATCAATTCCTTCTCCAGACTTTAGTTTATTTTCTAGAATAGGAATTGATTTTGGTGTTCCTATATCTCTTAAAGTGGCTGCAATCATTTTATGCTGTCTCTTATACACATCTCCGAGCCCACGAGACCGA
>CAJXVG010000243.1 GCA_913061495.1 uncultured Winogradskyella sp. | reverse complement strand
GATCTACACGTAAGGAGTCGTCGGCAGCGTCAGATGTGTATAAGAGACAGCTGCAATTGTAATACTTTTAGTTACCGCGAGTATTAAATCACTGTTTTCCTCTAACAATACGTCGCTTGTTTCTACTACAAAATCCTTTCCGGTAAAGTTTGTAGAATTGCTTAAACGTATTTGGGAGCGGTTGGTTTTACCTTCAATCACTGCGTCAGCACGTTGGTATAAATCAAAATCTGAAACCTTACTTGTTATTAAGGCGTCGAGTTTGCTGTTATCACTTAAAGTTACTTTTGTGGAATCTGCAGTTAAATTTAACCTAGACTTTGACCTTCCTGTGCTTTTAAAATCAAAATTCTTTGCATTTATATTTAAGTAGGCTCTAGAATCGTCTAAAACATTCAATACAGTGTTGCCCAATTCCATTGATGTTAATGATCTTATTTCACTGTCACCTCTTGTTTCAATATATTTAAGGCCATCACCATAATTTACGGTAATTCTCAACTCTTTTTTTGATGTTATACGCATTGTTTCAGCAAATGTCAATGTGCCATTAACAACTTGAAATTGTATAATATCATGAAGGTTATCATCTGTTTCAATTTCTACCGAAGGCTTACTATTGTAAACAATTTCAATTTCAAAATCACCATCAACAATTATGGTTTCAAAAGGATCTATATAGGTTTGCTTAATGGTAACATTCCTATCACCTTTAATTTTTTCGTCTTGGGCGGTAATAATTGTATTTGCCCCAAAGACCAAAACCAGAATAAGTAATATTTGTTTCATTTTAATTTGTAAATCTGTTACTGAAAAATATAAAAGTCAGTACAGCGTTGTTAAAACAAATATATACAAAAACCATCCCAAACTACATATTGAATTTGAAATGGCTTTAAATACTGAACTGGGTTCAGTTTGATTGATTGGTTAAAAGTGATAGTAAGATGTTATATCTTAACTATTTGGGTTTGGGTCTGAAAATTAATTCAGCATTCGTTGATTGATTGAATTATTGATTGATTGAATTATTCTTTTCTAACACTACCCGAAGAACTATCGGATGAGTTAACTTTTTCTGGGTTGCCAGAGTATTTTATATCTCCACCACTTGTTGCTCTTGCTGTTATTTCTTTGCTGGTATCGATAGAAATGTCTGCTCCGCTCGTAGCTTTAACATCTGCTGTGACTGCTTTTAGATTAGAAGCCTTAATATCACTACCGCTTGTTGCTTCTGCTGTAAAGAAATCTGTTTTTCCACGTAATTTCATATCGCTTCCGCTTGTGGCTTTACACTTTAAATTTTTAGTATCTATTTCTAACTCCATGTCTGCACCACTTGTTGTGGTTAAATCCAATTCATTTACTTTAATTGTGTTGGTTGAATAAACATCACTTCCGCTAGTAGCTTTAATGCTTTTAATATCTTTAATATTTAGCATAATTTTTCTTGAAGCTGCATTTCTGATGTTTTCAGAGGTGTGGATTTTAAGGGTATTATTTTCAACCTCAGTGATTATTATGTCTTGCAAATTTTCATCTGCTTCAACACTAAGGGAAACAGAATTTCCTTGTGTAATGTATAGATCTAACCCTTCACTTACTTTGATGTTTTCAAAATCTTCTGAAATGTTTCGATTTGATGAAACAACGTTTCTGTCACCATCTACTCCTGGTCCTAAATTCATTGAAAAATTACAGGATAGCATCATAATTCCTATAACGCTAGTAATGATTAATCGTGTTAATGTGCTCATGATTTTTGTTTTTATTGATTGATTATTTAATTCAAAATTAGTTTTAATTATCTGTGATTCAAACTATAAATTGATGAATTGTTGAATTTTATATCTCAATTGTCATTAAATTCTATATCAACTCCATCTTTGTTTAGATCAACACTTATTGCTGCTTTTTCCTTCTTTGACGAATCTTTTTCAGTAGAGGTTTCATCTATTTCGTTATTTTCTTCAATTTCTGTATCGCAGTTTAAACATTCCACATCACCATCCAAGACTTTTAAGTAATGACCATCCTTTGTATTAGATATAATACTCATGTAATTATTGTAACCTCTTCTTTGATATCTTCTTGTGTTTTGATCTGTATAAAGTATAGCTCCTTCAGGAAGATAAACTATAACCCTAACTTCTTGGTCGCTGTATTTGTTTTTAGCATCTGTAGTATGATAACTATCTAGCTTTAATTCATTGTTTGAAAAACTGTAGTTATAATTAATATTTTTTGCACGCTCTTTAGCGACATTATAATTACTACCGTTAGCCTCTTTAACAATTGTAACTTTGGCCATTGAGTCTGTTGTAGAATACACAATTAGTTTTGTGTCGGAAGACACAATGCTACGACCATTATCATCTTCTTTTAGCCTAAAACTATTACTATCACTGTAATAATAGTTGTTGTAGCGACCAAAACCTGCCATACTAATTTTTAAAGTGTCGTTGGCTTTTATATTTAATTCATTTTTTGAAATAATTTCTGCATCAAAAGCATGTTCGGTAGCTTGTTTTATACCTGTTATTACTAACCCAATTATTGCCATTAGCCATAGACCTAAAAGGCTGAATTTAGCAACATTACCAATTGATTTTAAATTGTTGACTAAAATCTTTAGACCTAAGTAGAATACAAAGAAAAACGGTATTCCAATAGCAAAGAACAATAACATTGACATTAACCAAATAGGAATATTCGCAGCGTTTGCAGCATCGAGAAAATCCATTGGTGGAAAATGTATAGCATCAGTTACGCCAACGGTAAAGAATGCTACAATAAGTCCAATTAAAGCACTAATGCCAACAATAATTAGTATAATACCAACAAATTTGGCAGCTACTTTTAAGAAGAACATTAAAATGTTTCCAATACCATCAAAAAAGGTTTGTGAGCTAGATTTTAGCCGACTTCCCTGTTTATTAAAATCAACATTTTTAACGGATTCTGAAATATTATCAGATACATGGTCAAATCCTTCCTTTATTTTATCTCCGTGTTTTTTGAGATCTACATTTTTTACATGTTCTGAAACCGAATCAATTCCATCTTTAATTTTTTTTTCAATGTTACTGATGTTCACAGCATCACCAGTCATGGTTAGTTTCTCAGCTGTGGTTTGAGCTTCTGGTACGAGAGCCCAAAAGATGAGGTAAATAAAAATGAATGTTCCTCCAGAACCAATTGTGAGCAGTAACCAAAGTAGGCGTACCCAAATAACATCTATACCCAAATAATGACCTAATCCTGCAGAAACTCCACCTATATAAGAGTTATCTGTATCTCTGTATAACTTTTTGGTTGGTCTGGGTCTGTAATTTTGCTTGGGCTGAGGTTCGTCTTCAAATATTTCGTCATCAACAAGGTAATCTTCTGGTTGTCCCATTATAGAAATAACGTCGTCAACCAATTTAATATTAACAACTTGTTTATCATTTTGTATACGTTCAGTAAATAACTCGGCAATACGTGCTTCTATATCCGATATAATTTCAGAACGACCTTGAGAATCTGTAAATGAACGTTTTATAGCCTCAAGATAGCGTGATAATTTTAGGTATGCATCTTCGTCTATATGGAAGAAAGTACCTGCTAAATTTATATTGACTGTTTTATTCATTTTTTTGGTGTTTTTGTGCTTGTTACTAGGTTTACTGCATTTTGTAGTTCACTCCAAGTAGTGTTTAATTCGTTGAGAAACAATTTTCCTGTTTCTGTAAGACCATAATATTTTCTTGGTGGTCCTGATGTAGATTCTTCCCAGCGGTAACTGAGCAATCCAGCATTTTTTAATCTTGTTAATAGCGGATATATGGTTCCTTCTACAACAAGCATTTTTGCGTCTTTAAGTGCTGTCTCTTATACACATCTGACGCTGCCGACGACTCCTTACGTGTAGATC
>CAJXVG010000242.1 GCA_913061495.1 uncultured Winogradskyella sp. | reverse complement strand
TCGGTCTCGTGGGCTCGGAGATGTGTATAAGAGACAGATTTCTATTGTTTTAACTTGGAGAAGTTTTATTCAATTTTAAAATTGAATAAATAAATAATACCATTAAATTTCAGTTTTGTTTTTACTAATACTAAAGGTAAACAGAATCTGCTTGAAGCCTTATAAAAAAGGTTTTATATTATTTCAAAATAAAAAGGCTCCAAAATTAATTGAAGCCTTTTCCCCTAATTGCTATTAATTATCTAGTTCCTAGGGTTTAGGATCATATCTACACGCTCGTATGCATCTGAAATATGTATTCTACTCATAGCATCAGCGCCTCTTGCAGATCGTAATGAACTACGTAAAGACTTTAATTCTGCTCTTACAACAGCTCTGATGTCAGACTGGCTTACATTGACCTGTGTTCCTCCAAAGAATCGTCTGAACTGTGCAGGTATCTCTGGTTGTTCTTCTGTCATTAAGTATTCCATGCGCTCTATATAAGCACGCTGTAAATTTCTTCTGTAAATATCAATTTTTTTGCCCGTACGAAGTTCGCTAAAAAGACCACTGCGTAAATCTTTCATCATGTCATATAGACCATAAGCTTCCTTTTCATTTATAGTTTCGTTTTCAAGCATACGTGCCATTCTTCCAAAGTCCAAGATATTATTAAGTGTTCTTGTTTGGATACCTCTCACACGTTCTACACTACCAGCACTTTCAAACTTATTGAAGATTTCATTATCTAGCATCCATTCTGGCGTATCAAATAACTGATCTTGTAAAAATTGCATTGCCTTTTTTTGGTGATCAGTTGCTACGTGTGTATAAACAGCACCTTCTTGGTCATACGTTTTGTAGTATTCGTAAACACCTCCAATATTTGAAGCAACGTGTCCCATATATCTGTTGAATTGACTAAGTACCTGACCATACATGGTTTCTAAATCATCATAATCTTTTCCATCTTCTGCAGTCCATTCAACTAGGTTAGGAACAATTCGTTTTAAGTTTTTAATACCATATTCACTTGCTAAAACAGCATCATCACCTAAATCCTCAGTTTGAGAACTTGGATCAATAACACCTCGTTGTTGTCTTCCAAAGCGATACATTGGGTCTCCAGCATGTTCTAAAATCCAGCTGTCTAATGTTTTCTTTTCATCATCTGCATTGTTTGCATCTAAAATTGGTCTGTAACCCCATTTAATTGCATACTTATCGTAGATACCAATATTAGGCATTAAAGCCACACCTTCATCGCCTGGTTGTGCGACGTAGTTAAAACGTGCATAGTCCATAATAGAAGGAGCTGTTCCGTATTTGCTAGTAAATTCAGGATCTCTCAATTTTTCAACAGGATAAGCAACACTACTTCCCATATTGTGAGGTAATCCTAAAGTGTGTCCCACTTCGTGAGCTGATACAAAACGAATTAATCGTCCCATAATTTCGTCTTTAAAAGCAACACCACGAGCATCAGGATTGATGGCTGCAGTTTGAACAAAGAACCAATTACGCAACAACGTCATTACATTATGGTACCAATTGATATCACTTTCTAAAATTTCACCAGAGCGAGGATCACTAACGTGAGGCCCGTTTGCATTAGGTATTGGTGACGCCAAGTAACGCACTACTGAATAACGTGCATCTTCTGGGCTCCAATCTGGATCTTCTTCCTTAGTTGGAGGATCTTTTGCAATAATGGCATTTTTAAAACCAGCAGCTTCAAACGCTACTTGCCAATCTTCAATACCTTGCTTTATGTATTTTCTCCATTGCTCTGGAGTAGCTCTATCTATATAATAAACAATTTGTTTTTTTGGCTCAACTAATTCGCCACGTTTAAATTTGGCAATATCTTCCTCTTTAACTTCTAATCTCCAACGATCAAGATAATTTACTCTTTTACTTTCTTGTGCTGTTAGTCCATAGTCTGTAGTTCCACTAGTAAACCAACCGACACGCTGATCGTATATACGACGTTGCATTGGCTCTTTAGGTAGAAGAATCATTGAGTTATTAATCTCTAATGAGATTGCACCTGTATTTGAGTTTGAAGGTGGACGTCCTGCAGAATAGGTTTTAACAGTTCTAGATTCAATATTCGTTGGGTATGATTTGATCGTTTCAATATAAGAAAGACTTCCATCTAAACGTGTAATTCTATATTGTTGTCTTCTTCCTTGAGGAAAACCCAGTGGCTTTACATCCTTCTCGAATAAATCTGTAACATCAATAACAGTATTTAATGAATCCTTACTGAATGCTTTAATAGGAAAGGTAGCAATTACAGGTTCAAAATTTGAATTTACAACCGCTTCGTGCACAGGTAAAGAATCTGCAGCTACAACTTGGTGAGAGACCATACGTAAAATAACCTTTTTATCTTTTTTCTGCCAGCGTAAAACCTGCTCACTCAATTTTCCTCCTCCAAAGCCTAAGCCAGATGCGGTTTTAGCAATACGAGTAACCATGAGCATTTCGCGCTCAAAAAGAGAATCTGGTATTTCATAGAAATACTTTTCATCAAGTTTGTGCACAGTAAAAAGGCCAGAGTCACTTTTGGCCTCCTTTGTTATGACTTTGTCGTAAGGTTTTGGATCGTTTTTTCCAGGTTTTTTTCCACCTGCTTTTGCCATTGCTGTGGCATCAGATTTTTTTGATTTGCCTGCTTTTTTAGTTGTAGAACAAGAAAATGCTAAAAAAGCAAAAACTACTAGGAGTAGTTTAGGAGTTAGGTACTTCACTATATATTGGTTTTAATAAGTTTCGATGAAAATACGGATTCTATCTAAGAAACTATTAAATAAATGAACGATTTTAGTATTTTTTTAACTTGAATACTATAACGTGTCCAAATAACTTTGAAGTAATTCCACGCCTTCAGTATGTAGCAGAGTAGTGCCAATAAAAGGCATACTTACTCCAGGTTGATAAGTAGATATTCT
The DNA here is from genome assembly GCA_913061495.1 of uncultured Winogradskyella sp. Classification (GTDB taxonomy): domain Bacteria; phylum Bacteroidota; class Bacteroidia; order Flavobacteriales; family Flavobacteriaceae; genus Winogradskyella. The sequence continues at coordinate 987 of CAJXVG010000242.1, read as the reverse complement.
AGAATAGATACTGTTTTGACGTTCTAGTATATTACTGTTTTCAAAAGGTGTGTCGTAAGCTAAATTTAATGTAGACTGTTCATCGCAAAAGCCACCTGGTGTGTGGCAATGTGCACAATTAACAGCCATATAAGCACGAGCTCTGTCTTCCAAAGATACAGAAATATCCTCCCAGTTTGGCACACTGTTAACCGTAGTTATGGAAGTAAGACCATCTAGTTTTTGATCATTTATAAATTGCTGCAACTGATTTACACCGTTAATTTCAAAATTAAGATTCCTGAGTTTTGGACCAATGGGAGTCAAACGTTCGTAAGACGCGTGACAAGTAATACATTCTGCGTTTGAAGGAATATTGTAATTGGTAGAATTAGTATTTCCTTCTGCATCAATCCATGAAACTGGCACAGATCCACCTTCTATATCCAATATGGCTTCAGTTTGGGCCTCGTTCCATCTGTAATCTCCACTTTGCCATTCTCCATTTATTTTTATTAAAACGCGTGTTTCAATGATTTGTCTTCCTAGAGATAAATCTCGATCGTCATTGTTGTAATAAAAGGTCTTGGCAATTAAGCTGCCCTCAGGAAAAATAGGAAGACCATCACCATTATATTCCATTTTTGCACCATTGGGTAAAGCAATAATCCGTTGTTTGTGTGCGTAATCTGAAAAAAGTGTTGTGCTTAAATTATATTGAAAAGCTTTAGGAGTTATGTTCAGTTCTTCTAAATTTCCTGTAAAGAGATTTAATTCTGAAAGATTTGTACGGAATTCTGCAACCACTTCTGGTACTTCAACAGGAGTCATGCTATCCTCGTCTGAACAAGAAAAACAAACCAATGCAATAAAAATGTAATTAATGAATTTTTTCATAGTGGCTGTGAAAATAATAAATTTGATTAAATAATCACATTAAATCATTTTATGATTTTTAATTATTAGAAAAAATAATTATTCTATCCTTTCCATTTAAACAATTTCTAC
>CAJXVG010000241.1 GCA_913061495.1 uncultured Winogradskyella sp. | reverse complement strand
TCTACACGTAAGGAGTCGTCGGCAGCGTCAGATGTGTATAAGAGACAGGTTCATATTCATATTCCTGTAAAAGGGAAATTATTTAATTGTAACTCTTTAAAAAATTGAGAGTTTTTGTTTAATAAACTTTACTTAGAGCTACAAAAATACGGTTTAATAGACAATATACCTTAACTATACTAAAGTTGTTTTTTTGTAAAACAGACAATGAAATAAAAAGATTTTGTTGCATTAATCGATTAAAGTACAAAAAGTTAGGATGTAATTTTAGTATTAAGTTGTAATTTGCACATGCTATTAATCATAAAAATTATGAATATGAAAAAAATTACTTTTATAAGCTTTTTAAGTTTAATTCTCCTCATACAAACTACGAGTTATGGGGCTACAAACTTAATTTGCGAAAATGAGGAGGAAACACTGGCAATAGTCAACGATCAGGATTTTAATGTTCCCATTCCAATGTCTGCAGACTTTTCTGTAATGGCTAGGATTGAAGTTACAGGATTTGATACTGAAATATTCTCTTGGATAAACTTAGACGATCTGGAAAATCCTTTTTCAACTATTGACATCACTCCAGACGGAAAATTAAGGTTTAGCATTCCAGGCATAGGATTTAGTGTCATATGCCTTAATGAATTGGAACTTAATGGATGTTACCATTTAGCCGTAACTTGTGACGCTGGGCTTATTACTTTGTATGTAGATGGAGTTCCTGAAGTATCAGAACAGGTTGATGTAGTTACTATGGTTAATTATATAAACAGCCTAAATATAGATCCTGAAGATTTGGAAGATACCTTAGTTGGAAACATTCCGGCTGTTGGGGATTTTTTAATCAATGAAATTTCAATATTTGATATTCCTTTAGAAGATGAGGACATATTTTTTTACAATTTAAACCTTCCTGGTGGAGCTGAATTTGGTCTTGTTTTGGCCTACAATTATTCAATAAATGGATTTCCTTTTGAAGGTGTGCCAGATAATTGGTCACAATATTTGTGTGAAGGTACCCTCTCTACAAACGAATTAGATCAAGATGTTAGTATGTCCATCTATCCAAATCCAACATCTAATTATGTGTCTTTTAGCAACTTGAAAACTTCAAAAGCGTGTATGATTTATGATACTTTGGGCAAAATTGTTTTAACAGCAGAAATTGAACCAAACAAACAATTAGATGTTACTGCGCTGAAAAGCGGAATGTATTTTGTAAAGATTGAAGGTGCTGAAGCGTTGAGGCTTATAAAAAACTAGAATAAAATTCTAAAAAACCTAAAAGTCATAATTTAAACATTGTGGCTTTTTTATTTACAGCTAAAACGAACCTAAAAAAATGAGGTTTCGTTGTTCAAATCCTTATCTTTGCAATTCTAAAATAATTTCAGAGTGATAAAACTTCACGATTTATATTTTAAGCCTTTTATTTCAGAGCAGCAGATTGATAATGCCGTACAAAACATGGTGGATAGTATTGTTGCAGATTTAGATGGCGAAATGCCAGTATTTGTTGGGATTTTAAATGGATCCTTTATGCTGGTTAGTGATTTTGTGAAGAAATATCCTAAACCTTGTGAAGTTACATTTATAAAGTTGGCATCTTATGAAGGCGTTAAGTCCACAGAGGACATTCAGCGTTTAATAGGTTTAACACAAGATTTATCAGGTAGAACAGTTGTTATTTTAGAAGACATTATAGATTCAGGAAAAACGTTAGAAGAAGTACACCGCATTTTTGCAAACGAAAATGTAAAACAACTACTCATCGCCACCTTATTTTACAAGCCAGAGGCTTACGATAAAGACTTTAAACTCCATTATGTTGGTATGGAAATCCCAAACAAATTCATAGTCGGTTACGGACTCGATTACGATGGTTTAGGAAGAGATTTACCAGACGTATATCAATTAAAAACAACACAACACATGACCAACTTAGTGCTATTTGGCCCTCCTGGAGCAGGTAAGGGTACACAAGCCAATTTTTTAAAAGAAAAATACAATTTAGTGCATATCTCTACAGGAGATGTTTTTAGATACAATATAAAAAACAAAACTGCTTTAGGGATGTTGGCGAAGTCGTACATAGATAAAGGCGAATTGGTGCCAGATCAGGTTACAATTGATATGTTGAACAAAGAAGTAGAAAAAAACGCAGCAGCAAAAGGCTTTATTTTTGATGGTTTCCCAAGAACCAATGCCCAAGCAAAAGCATTGGATGATTTAATGGATTCTAAGGATTCTCAGATTAATGCTATGATAGCTCTTGAGGTTGATGATGAAGTGTTGGTGCAACGTTTGCTTGAAAGAGGAAAAACCAGTGGAAGACCAGACGATGCAGATGAAAGTATTATAAGGAATCGTATAAAGGAATATTATAAAAAAACAGCAATTTTAAAAGACTATTACTCAGATCAAGATAAATATTTTGGTGTAGATGGTGTGGGTTCAATTGAAGCAATAACACAACGATTGAGTAAAGTTATTGATAGGTTGTAAAGAGTTAAAACGTTTAACTGTTAAGTTGTTTAATTTTGAATTAAGTTAGCTATGTATCAACATTCTTTTGAAAAATTAAACGTTTGGCAAAACTCAATAAATTTAGTTGAGGCCGTTTGTAATATTACAAAAACATTTCCCAAAGAGGAGAAATTCGGTATCACAAATCAAATGAAAAGATACTCAGTCTCTATTTCATCCAATTTGGCAGAGGGAACTTCTAGAATTACTCAAAAAGATAAAGCACATTTTTCCAATATAGCATTTAGTTCTACGATGGAGTTATTATGTCAGGTTACTATCTGTAAAAGATTAGAATTTATAGATGAGGATGAATATCTTAAATTGAGAGCAGATATCATGAAAATTTCCAATCAAATTAATACACTTAGAAAATCTCAATTAACCAATTAACCAATTAACCAATTAAACGATTTAACAACTAACATGACTGAAGGAAATTTTGTCGATTACGTAAAAATGCATGTCACTTCTGGTAACGGAGGTAAAGGTTCTGCTCATTTACATCGTGAAAAGTATATACAAAAAGGTGGTCCAGATGGAGGAGATGGAGGACGTGGAGGTCATGTTATTCTAAAAGGAAACTCTAACCTTTGGACACTTATTCATTTAAAATTTAAAAGACACATTAAAGCAGGTCATGGTGAACATGGCAGTTCAGGGAGAAGTACAGGAGCAGATGGAGAAGATGTCATCATAGACGTCCCTTTGGGTACTGTGGTTAGAGATACCGAAACCAATAAAATTCTTTTTGAAATTACTGAAGATGAAGAAGAGAAGATTATTGCTGAAGGCGGAATGGGAGGTCGTGGTAATTGGCATTTTAAAAGTTCTACAAATCAGACTCCACGTTACGCACAACCAGGAATTCCTCACGAGGAAAAAGATATCACCTTAGAGCTTAAAGTATTGGCAGATGTTGGTTTGGTAGGTTTCCCAAATGCAGGTAAATCAACCTTGTTATCTGTATTAACTTCAGCAAAGCCAAAAATTGCAGATTACGAGTTTACAACATTAAAACCCAATTTAGGAATTGTAGAATATCGTGATTTTCAATCGTTTGTTATGGCAGATATTCCTGGAATTATAGAAGGTGCTGCGGAAGGAAAAGGGTTGGGCTATTATTTCTTAAGACATATTGAGCGAAATTCAATTCTGTTGTTTTTAATTCCAGCAGATGCAAAAGATATTGTTGAACAATACGAAATTCTGGTAGATGAATTAAGACGCTATAACCCTGAAATGTTGGACAAGGAACGTTTTGTATGTATTTCAAAATCCGATATGTTAGATGATGAATTAAAATCTGAAATGTCTTCTATTTTAGATAAGAATTTGGAATCAGAATATTTATTTATCTCTTCCGTTGCTCAACAAGGGCTTACAGAACTGAAAGACAAACTTTGGAAG
>CAJXVG010000240.1 GCA_913061495.1 uncultured Winogradskyella sp. | reverse complement strand
AGCGCTAAATGGTGTTAAAGATGGCATGACTTTTATGTTTGGAGGCTTTGGTTTATCTGGAATTCCAGAAAATGCAATTGCCGAATTGGTAAAACGTAACATCAAAGATTTAACTTGTATTTCTAATAACGCAGGAGTAGACGATTTTGGACTTGGATTGTTGTTGCAGAAAAAGCAAATTAAAAAAATGATATCGTCTTATGTTGGCGAAAATGATGAGTTTGAAAGACAAATGCTATCCGAAGAATTGGATGTAGAACTCATTCCTCAAGGTACCTTGGCAGAACGTTGCAGAGCTGCACAAGCAGGTTTCCCAGCATTCTATACACCAGCAGGATATGGTACTGAAGTGGCAAGAGGAAAAGAAACACGTGAGTTTGATGGTAAAATGTACGTTTTAGAACAAGCGTTTAAGGCAGATTACGGGTTTATTAAGGCGTGGAAAGGAGATGCAGCCGGAAACCTTATTTTTAAAGGTACGGCACGTAATTTTAACCCTAATATGTGTGGAGCTGCTAAAATAACTGTGGCTGAGGTGGAAGAATTGGTTCCAGTTGGTGAGTTAGATCCTAATCAAATTCATATTCCAGGAATACTTGTTCAACGTATTTTTAAAGGTGAGAAGTATGAAAAACGAATTGAGCAGTTAACGGTAAGAAAGAAAAATTCTTAAAATCGACTTATTTTGAATTCTTAAAATAAAGATTTCAAACTTTTAAATAAAAACAATGCTAGATAAAAACGGAATCGCAAAACGAATTGCAAAAGAAGTAAAAGACGGTTATTATGTAAACCTAGGTATTGGTATACCAACATTGGTAGCCAACTTTGTAAGAGATGATATTGAAGTAGAATTTCAAAGCGAAAATGGTGTTTTAGGTATGGGACCTTTTCCTTTTGAAGGAGAAGAAGATGCAGATATAATCAATGCAGGTAAACAAACAATAACCACATTGCCTGGTGCAAGTTTTTTTGATTCTGCTTTGAGTTTTTCAATGATAAGAGGTCAACACGTAGATTTAACTATTTTAGGCGCTATGGAAGTTGCTGAAAACGGAGATATAGCAAATTGGAAAATTCCAGGTAAAATGGTAAAAGGCATGGGAGGAGCTATGGATTTAGTCGCTAGTGCAGAAAATATTATTGTTGCAATGATGCATACTAATAGAGCAGGAGCGTCTAAATTGCTAAAAAAATGTTCCCTACCCTTAACAGGTGTTGGCTGTGTTACAAAAATTGTAACCAATATGGCTGTGATTGAAGTTACTTCAGAAGGTTTTAAATTGCTAGAACGTGCACCAGGTGTATCAGTTAAAGAAATTGAAGAAGCAACAGATGGCCATTTAGTTATTGAAGGTGATATTCCTGAGATGGAATTATAGGGTTACTAAATATATATAAAGCTACATTTAGTAGCTTTTTTTGTAGGATAAATCTTTGATAAATCCTTAAAATGTTAAAAAAATATGCATTACATCGATTTATAAGGCATTTTAACGTTATAATTGAAAAATAGTTTGATATTAGCAGTCCCAAATCTAATTAACCAAATTTACCATAAACTTAACCAACTAAGTTGCCCCAAATCTATCATAAACTACCGCTTATGAAAACTAAAAACCCAAATCTACCAGAAACTTCCTTAAGCGAAAATGTTATGCTTTCAAATTTTAAAGACACCATAAGAGTAATATCTGGTGTTTTAAAATTGACTAAAAAAATATTTATGCTATAGCCCTTTGGGTATAGCATGGATTAATTTTTTAGTGTAGTCCTTTTCGGGTGCTTCATAAATTTTATCTGCATCTCCAATCTCTTCAATTTCACCTTTATTCATAACCAGTAATTGATCTGCCATGTATTTAACCACAGCCAAATCGTGGGATATAAATATATAAGTAAAGCCAAATTGCTCTTTTAAACTGTTTAAAAGGTTTAATACTTGTGCTTGGACAGAAATATCTAAAGCCGAAACCGATTCGTCACAAACTATTAGTTTAGGTTCTAAAGCAATAGTCCTAGCGATACCAACACGCTGTCGTTGCCCACCAGAAAACTCATGCGGATAACGGTTAAAAGCTGAATCATCTAATCCAACCTTATTTAAAATATCTAATACTTTTTCTTTTCGCTCAGTGTTATTTTTTCCAATGTTGTGCACTTTCATAGGTTCCATAATAGCGTTCCCAACGGATAACCTCGGATTTAATGACGCAAATGGATCTTGGAAAATAATTTGAATATCCTTTCTTAATTGTCGTAGTTCTTTTTTATTGAGGCTAGTGATTTCTTTTCCTTTATAGAGAATACTTCCAGAGGTTGCTTTATCTAGTTGTAGAATGGCATTTCCTAGTGTAGATTTTCCACATCCAGACTCTCCAACCAAACCAAGAGTTTCGCCTGGGTAAACTTTAAAACTAACTCCATTTACGGCTTTAAAAGGTTCGTTTTTAGAAAACCAACCTGTGTTGGTAAAATAAGTTTTTTCAACATTATAGACTTTTAGCAAAGGTTTTTTAGCATATAATATTTTATGGTTCTGTATTCTGTCAGTTTTAGTGATAACATCATGCTTTACAGTATTGCCCATAAAATCAGCAATGGTAGGTAAAGTTTCTAAACGTTTTTCTGTTGAAGGTCTGGCTGCAATTAGCGCTTTAGTGTAATTATGATTAGGGTTGTTGAAAATTTCTGAAGTCAATCCCTGTTCCACAATCTCACCTTTATACATCACCAAAACTTTATCCGCTAATTCAGATACCAAAGACAAATCGTGAGAGATAAAAAGAATACTCATTTTAGTCTCATTTTGAAGGTCTTTCAACAATTCCAAAATCTCTTTTTGAACCGTTACATCCAATGCAGTTGTTGGTTCGTCAGCAATTAGGAGTTTAGGTTTGCAGGCAATAGCCATAGCAATCACTACACGTTGTTTCTGGCCACCAGAGATTTCGTGCGGATAAGCTTTGTAGATGCGTTGTGGATTTGGAAGTTTCACTTTTTCAAACAAATGCAAAACTTCAGATTTAATTTCTTTTAATGATAAATTTGTATGCCGTTTAAGGATTTCTTCAACCTGATTTCCACAACGCATAGAAGGATTTAATGAACTCATGGGTTCTTGAAAAATCATAGCAATGTCTTCCCCTCTAATACTCTGAAATTCTTTTTCAGAAAGTTTTACAATGTTTTTATCTTGAAAATGAATTGTTCCCGAAGTTATTTTTGAAACTCCTTTTGGCAATAAACCCAATACCGCTAAAGAAGAAATGGATTTACCAGAACCAGATTCGCCTACCACAGCTGTGATTTCATTTTCAAGTAATTCAAAAGAAATGTTGTGTATAACTTCGGTTTCAGTTGAACTGCTGAAAAATGAAATTGAAAGATCTTTTACCGAAAGTAATTTGGGTCTAAGCATAGGTAAATGTAGTTATTTTCTTCAAAATTGTTGTGGTAAAACCGTAATCTAAAATAATAAGTTGTTGTTCATCGAAAACGTTTTTTCAAAAATGAGTTTTTAACAAGATTTTAATAGTTTCGTTCGACTTTTAATAAAAAATTAATTAATATCATAAACAAATCTCATGAAAAACAAAATTACATTACTACTTATGTGTTTCCTTTTTGTAGGAAATCTTTTCGCCCAAGAACGAGAGTGTTCTACGATGGAAAATTTAGAGTATCGAAAACAACTGAATCCTGCTTTAGAATCCAGGATGGAGCAAATTGAAACTTTTACACAAGCTAAAATTGCAGAAATGCAAACCAATCGTATAGATGGTAATATTATTACTATTCCGGTTGTAATTCATGTATTATATAGAAATAGTACGGAAAATATTAGTGTCGCTCAAATTCAATCGCAAATAGATGTATTAAACGAGGATTTTAGAAGAACAAACCCAGATGCCGACAACGTTTGGTCCTGTCTCTTATACACATCTCCGAGCCCACGAGACCGAGGCTGATCTCG
>CAJXVG010000239.1 GCA_913061495.1 uncultured Winogradskyella sp. | reverse complement strand
GGTCTCGTGGGCTCGGAGATGTGTATAAGAGACAGGAGTAAATACATTGTAGATTCAAACTTCTTCATACAAGCTCATCGTTCAATATATCCTCTTGATGTTGTTCAAAGTTTTTGGATAAAAATCAATACTTTATCTCAGAATGGTACAATAGTAAGTATTGATAAAGTAAAAAAAGAAATTTATGATAATTCTTCTCACGAAGATGAACTTAAATTATGGTGTGATTCTAATTTACCGAACGAGTTTTTCATTAAAACCGATACTGTTCTTCAAAATTATATTGCCATTGTAAATTGGACAAATTCAATGTCTCATCATTTCACGCCAAATGCAATACAAGAGTTTCTTGAAACTGACCTTGCAGACCCTTGGCTTATAGCTTTCGCTATGAGTAATAATTGGACAATTGTTACTTATGAAAAAAGCCAACCTGAAAGAAAAAATAGAATTAAAATACCTGAGGTTTGTAATCAATTTAATGTAAGACATATTGATACAATACAAATGTTTAGAGAATTAAATGAAAGTTTCTAAAACACTACCAACAACAATAACAACAACAACCTCTAAAATTAATTGCTAGCACAAGCCTACTTACGATAAGATCCTGAAACAAGTTCAGGATGACAAAATGATTAAAATAGCTTTGTCACCTCATCAAAATCCAAACCACCATAATTACCCGAGCTCATTAACAATAAAGATTTGTTTTCAAAACTCTGAGAGAATAAAAATTCTTTAAACTCAGCCGGATTGGTATAAATGATTAAATCATCGCGTTCAAAAGCGTTGGCGATTTGTTCTTTAGTGACCTCCTCCAGCTTTTTAATTTCAACTGCGTGTGGTGAGTAAAACACTACCGCAACATCAGCCGCATCTAAAGCACCTTTGTATTCTTTTAAGAATTGGGCATTAAGGCTACTGTAGGTATGCAATTCTAAACATGCGACCAATGTTCTGTCACTATATTGTTCTTTTACAGCTTTGGTTGTGGCTTCTACTTTACTTGGTGAGTGTGCAAAATCTTTATAGGCCACACTTTTAGAGGTTTCTGCAATTTTCTCTAAGCGCTTGCTTGCTCCTTTAAAAGTAGAAATAGCTTCATAGAAATCGTCTTCGTCAATGCCCATGTGTTGGCAAATCCATTTGGCTCCAGCTAAATTATTAAGGTTATGTGCTCCAAATATTTCAACTGGCATTGGTCCTTCAGAAGTCTCTAAAAGTGTTTCCCCATCTTCAACCGTATATTCCGGAGTTTGGTAAGCTAATTTTCTAATTTGATTTTCGGAAGCTTCAACTATGCGTTTTACCTCAGCATCTTCTTCGTTGTAATTGATACTTCCTCCTCTTACAATGGAATCTACAAAAATCTTAAACTGTTCTACATAATTTTCATAAGTAGGAAACACATTTATATGATCCCAAGCAATCCCACTTAGCAATGCAATATTCGGTTTGTACAAATGAAATTTTGGTCGTCTATCTATTGGAGAGCTCAAATATTCATCACCTTCCAAAACAATAAAATCATTGTCTTCTGTGAGTTTTACCATCACATCAAAACCTTCGAGCTGCGCACCAACCATATAATCCACATCCTTGTCATGATAATGCATTACATGCAAAATCATTGATGTAATCGTGGTTTTTCCGTGGCTTCCGCCAATCACAACTCGTGTTTTGTGCTTAGCCTGTTCGTACAAAAACTCAGGATAGCTGTAGATTTTTAAACCAAGGTCTTGCGCTTTTAACAATTCAGGATTATCAGCTTTGGCATGCATTCCCAATACCACAGCATCTAAATCTGAGGTAATCTTTTCAAGAAACCAACCAAAAGTTTCAGGCAATAAACCTTTTGCCTCTAATCTAGACTTTGATGGATCAAAAATTTCATCGTCACTGCCTGTGACGTTATATCCTTTATTGTGAAGTGCCAAGGCGAGATTGTGCATAGCTGCACCACCAATGGCTATAAAATGTACGTTCATGTAGCAAATATCAAGTTACATATTCCAAAATCCAAATAACATGGCCTAAATTTCAATGGAAATAAAATTATATACTTTCCTTAAATTCCCTAAAAATCTCAAGGTCTGGCAAACCACTAATGGCTTTATCAATCCATTTTAAAGCCTCATTCTTATCCGCTCTATGCTTGTGAATTTGAGCCAAACGATAATACGCCCATTCCTTTGGTACTCCATCTTTAGCTGAATGATTAGCCAAGTAAGCATTAAGGCATTTTTCTCCTTTTTCTAATTGTATGTTATAGTCTGCACAAACTTTACCTATTTGGTAATGCATTGCATTACGTTGTAGCTTTTTGTGTCCTTCTTCTAAATTATTTATGGCTTTATCTGGTTGGTTTTGACCTTCGTAGAAATTGGTCATTTTTTCATAACAGGTAACTGAGCCACCTACTTTAATTGCCAATCGATAATATTTTTCTGCCAATTCTGGTTCATCATCATATTCATAAACATAACCTTTAGCCAAATAGCCATCTACTTTAGAAAGTTTTTCTAATTCATCCGCATACTTTAATGCCTTAGAGAAACTTCCACCTACAATACCTGGAAGTGAGACATATAACTCAACCAAAGCCCAACGTGTATCAATATGTTTTGGGTCTAATTTTGCTGCTTTTAAAAACGCAGATTTAACATCTCCAATAATACCTAAAGCTCTTATTTTACTAATGCTTAACGCTTTCATACCTAATGAACCTCCATACTTATAGTGATAGTTGGCATTATTTGGCTGTTTTTCGGTTAGTAACTTATATTGCTCAATCGCTTCATCCCATTTTTTTTGATGACCGTAAGCATCTCCCAACAACTCAATGGCTTCTTCATCTTTTGGATGGGATTTTATAAATTCAACCATTTCGTTCTCAGCTTTCTTAAATTGCTTTTTAGCTATAAAAGCTTTGGTATTCTCTTTTGCAGATTGAGAAAAACCAATGGTTGTTATAAAAAATATCCAGAAAAATCTGTTCATAGAATTAATGTTTGTGTGGTAAAAATACAATTAATGGATTAGCCATAAAATCTTATTTAAACAACGTTTTGTTTCCCTTACAAATTGTTTAACTTCACTCATCAAAAAGCTATCCAAACTCATTTTGACTGTATTTGGAATGCATTTTGAAGGTAATTTGTTGAAAATTTTGACATCATGAAAACTTATATAAAACTACTAATGCTCATCTGTTTTGCCACATTCTCACAAGCTCAAAACAACTTTAACAGTCAATGGACTGAAGTTGAGAAACTTGAAAACAAGGGATTGACAAAAAGTGCAGCGGAACTTGTGGACACTATATATAACAAAGCTCTAAAAGAAGAGAACCAACAACAGCGCATAAAAGCACTTTTGCATAAAAGTAAATATATGCTAACCATAGAAGAGGAAGCACAACTTAAAATTATCAATCTTTTTAAATCTGAAATTGAGAAATCAAAAAATGTGGTTTCTCAACGATTGCTAGAGAATATGTTAGCCACCATGTATTGGCAGTATTTTCAACAAAATCGTTATAAATTCTATAATCGTAGTAAAACTTCCGACAAAGTCAGTGATGATTTTAGAACGTGGGATTTGCAAACGCTTTTCAACGAAATTCATTTCTATTATCAACGCTCATTACTAAACAACTCATTGCTACAAAAAGAAAACCTGAACAACTATTCCGTTTTAATCAAGGCAGTTGAAAACTCAAAAACCTATCGTCCTACGCTGTATGATTTATTAAGCCATAATGCATTAGATTTTTATGAAACTGACGAAAATAGCATTACAAAACCTGCTTATCAATTCAAAATAGATAATGAAAATTACATTTCAGAAAGTGAAGAATTTATTGCTTTAGAATTATCTGCTAAAGATTCATTATCTCTTCAGTTGAACGCCCTTAAAATTTATCAAGATTTATTAAAGTTTCATAAAGAAAAAAAAGTCTCAAAAGCTTTTGTAGCGGTTGATATCTGTCTCTTATACACATCTGACGCTGCCGACGACTCCTTACGTGTAGAT
>CAJXVG010000238.1 GCA_913061495.1 uncultured Winogradskyella sp. | reverse complement strand
TACCATTTCTAACATAGTAGTCAGGAGCACCATCAAATTCTGCATCTAATTGATCTCCGTTTCTTTGAAAATACCTATTTCCAAAATATTCCTTTAGTACTGAATGTAAGATGTATTTTTCTGAAAACTCATAGGTTTTTAAACCGTATAAATCTTTAACTTTTTTCTCTTTAGGTAAATTATCATTAATAGCCTTGAACTTAAAATATAAACCATTGCCTATTAATTCGAGTACGAATAGAGGATATGTTAATCTAAAAGTATTTTTATCATAGCGATATAAAGGAGTTGACCTAATGTTTTTAAAATCAAAATCTTGAAGCAATTCTGATTCATTTATTGAGAACTTTTCGAGAAATTTTATGCTATCCTCTCTATGTTCGTCATCTGGAATATTAATATCAGTATGAGCATCTCTGTCTTTAGTTATAACAGATATTTTTATTGGCAGTAGACCTTTGATATACTCTTGATAATTGGGGACGTCATATTCGTTGTAAAATTCTTTTAATAGGTCTTTTGCCTCATCTCTTCCCTCTAAAAACTCAAAGAATGAGACTGCTCTAATTGTTTGGGTTACGAATATCTTTCTAATATCATAATTAGATAAGTCAGAATTATTTAGAAACAAACCTATGCAATATGCGGTTGCATATTTTGATACATCAGGTTTTAAGTATTCTACACTTTTATCTAAAATTGGAGTCCTATCTGTTAAATTGATTTTATTCAGAAGCAGGTAAGCCTTAAAAATTCTGATTTCAATTTCTTGATTGGTGTACTTTTTATCTTCAAGATACTCCTTATCAAATGCTGTTTCGCAAAATGACAAGCTACTCACCATATATGGAAAACTATACTCTGATATAGGTAATTTGGATTGAGCTACAAATGCTTTTAGATTATTAAATACTTCTTCTGTAAAGCCTGCATTTTCTTTAGAAAAAAACATTCTTAAAAAAGAAATCGGGTTTTCGTATTCCGAATTTCTTGAAAAGCCTAATACAAATGCACTAAATTTAGTTAATGTGTCTTTGTCAATGCCTTCAAGATATTCCTCTACAGTTAATGGTTTTTCCTTGGGGAAAATGTCGTTAAAAGTAATTACAATTTTACCAGATAGATTCATTGATTAATTTTTACTGTAGCCGTAATGTAAGTTGTGATATTCTAAAAAAGTATCTATTATTTCGTATTCATCATTTTTAAAAGTAAAAAAGTAGGGTAGGATTTTACGAATTGTTAAATTTTCATTTAGAATTTCATCAATATATGGCGTAAATGCATTTGTTATTTCTAATTCAGATTTTAGATTTAAAGCATCTTTAACTTGACTTTTTGTTCTTTTGGTTACTACTAAAACACTATGACTTTTACCACGTCTTGCTGAATCTTTGTTGTTGTGTAACTCAATTCTTCTTTTGTAAATACGTTGTAGTTCATCAATTAAGCGGTCAACATAATCGTTTTCGTCAATCATTTTTTGTTCAATATATTTTAGCTTATTAAATGAGATAGTATCAAAAGCAAAGAATTTAGATAATGTAGCCCTATTAGTTTCTTCAAAATACTTTTCTAAATACTCACAGATAACCTCAATATCATATTCTTTTAAAGCACGAAACAAATCAAGATCATTATATTTTAGCGCCGTTGGTGAAATATTTTTTTGATATTTAAGAGAAGATAAAAAATTATTAAAAAAAGAGATAACGCCTTCCTCTTCAGAGTCGCTATCTTTTTTTTCTTTTTTATTTATTTCTTCTTTATTATTCTTTATATTATTCTTTTCTTGGTAGTTGTCAACTAAAGGAAGAAAGAAATCAGATAAATGTTTGCTAAAATCAGAAGGTAGTTTGCCGTTATTAGACAACTGATATATTTTAGGTATTAATTCTACTATTTTAGGAAAGTGAACAGTAAAATATTTTACTCTTGGCATCCCTTTAATTTCGGTTGAAATAATACCCAAACTTTCAAATCTACTTATTATAGATTTTAGAGAATGTTTTTTAATACCTGTTTCTTGTCTAATAGTTTCAGAGCTATGAAAGAACTCTTTTTTCTTTTTAAAGGCCATCCCTTTCACTACTATGTATTCAAAAAAGACAACTTCCTCACAATTAAAATAATCGTAATTGTATCGCTGTAATTTCTGAATATTAATAGCTAAAGGATGTGTGTCCTCCTTTTTAAATTTTTTCATCTGACCAATGGAATTAAAAATAGATGTGCTTATGCACTTTTGTTTTGGGTTAAAATTTTAATTACGTCGTCATACTCATAGTACATTGTTTTACCCATTTTTGTGTAGGGTAGTGTACCATTAACACGTAAGTTTTGCAGCGTCCCAGGTGAGATGTTAAGCATCTCTCTTACGTCTGCTGATTTTAACCACTTTTTTTGCTCCGTTTGGCTTCCTAAAATTGTCTTCAGTTCCGTGATGATTTCCTGTTTAAGAGTCTTTAAATCATCCTTTGTAATTACTTCAAATGTCATTTTCTAATAAAACGTATTAAAAGGCATAAACGCCTGATTTATATTGTGTTAATTTACTACATTTTGCGCTTTAGTTAAAACAAACTTATTAACATTTATGCACTATATTTTAACAGATAAACCCTTGATTTTATAGGCGTTTACAAGGGTTTTGTGTTGAATTAATAGTCAATTTTGTATGCTAATGTTTATATCTCCTAATTAGCTAATCGCTTGGATGCATCTGTATTACTTTTATTAGCGAACTTTTGCTTTAAAATAGCCATATCATCACTCACCTTTCTATCCAATATTTTAGCATAGTGTTGGGTTGTTTTAAGTGATTTATGACCTAACATTTTACTAACCGATTCCATAGGCACACCATTTGAAAGGGTTACCGTAGTAGCAAACGTGTGACGAGCTAAATGCGTGGTTAGGTTTTTATTTATTTTGCATAAATCGGCTATCTCTTTTAGGTAAGCATTTGACTTTTGATTGCTCAACACAGGAAGCAACACGCCTTTTGTTACTGCTTCTGGGTGGTTCTCATATTTCTTTATGATTTCTAAAGCTGTTGGAAGTAGTGGTATATTACTGCGTGTATCGGTTTTGGTACGTTTTGTTTTAATCCATTTATCGCCATCAATACCAAATACCAAATTATCTTTTGAGAGCTTCTTAACATCGCTATACGCTAAACCAGTAAAGCAACAGAATATAAAAATGTCTCTTACTTGCTCTAAACGATTGGTGTGTAATTCTTTTTCGAGCATTGTTTGTATTTCTTCTTCTGAAAGAAATTGACGTTCCACTTCTTTTAAACGAACTTTATAATTTAGAAATGGGTCTTTTTTAATCCAATCGTTTGCTATTGCAATTCGCACTATCTTTTTAAAGTTCTTGATATACTTTATCGTACTGTTATGTCCGCAGTTTCTAACCGTTTTTAAATAGAACTCAAAATCTGTAATATACTTGTGGTCTATCCTATTGACAGGAATATCACTTACATTGTACTGATGTTGCATAAACTCTTGTAGATGCTTACATACTGTTTTATAGCGTTCTAAAGTTCCTGCTGAAAACTCTCTACCAACTAATTTTTCAACTTGCTTGTTGTGATTTTTAAATATGGCTATAAGCGTTCTTTGTTTTTCCTCAACTCCTAAAAACTTGTTTTTAAGGGTTTCAGTTGTAACCTCTTTGTTATCTTGAATTAAGTCTCTTTGGCTTTGATATACTTTTGTAGTAAGTGAATCTAAATAGGCATTTAGTTCTCGTATATCTTCTGTTCTTCCAATAGCCTTATTGGCTTCAACGCTCCATTTCTCAATCTCAATGGTACGTTTTGTACTAATCTCTGTACGCTTACCATCTATGGTAATACGTAGGTAAATAGGGCATTTGCCCTGTGCATCTACTTTACTCTTTTTCAAATAGAATAATAATCCAAATGTTTTGTTCATTCTGGTGACCTTTAATTATACATTAATTTACAAAATTTCGAGGTCTTTTAATTGATTTATATTACTGATTTATAAACCTGTCTCTTATACACATCTGACGC
>CAJXVG010000237.1 GCA_913061495.1 uncultured Winogradskyella sp. | reverse complement strand
AAAACTGTTTTTAAAAAGGTTTCATTCAATGAAGAGATACCAAATTTAAGACATGAGGATACCTTATTTTCATATAATTTAAAACAGCACAACATTAACGTAGAACATATAGAAAATCCTGTTTATCATCTTGGCATTGAAAGTAGCCACCTATTTTTAAAGAAATCCTTAGACTCAGTAAAAGCTATAGATTTATTTATAAAGCAAAACTTATTGCCATCAAATTATACCAAAATAACAAAAGTATATTCTGGGATTAGAAATTCTTGGGTCAGTAAACTTTTATCTCTTTTGTTTCAAAAATATTCAAGTAAATTTGAAAACAACTTACTTGGAAAAAAGCCTTCCCTATTTATTTTTGATTTGTACCGATTAAGTTATTATTGTCACTTAAATTCAAAAAAATAATGCCTTTTTTTTCTGTAATAATATCTGTTTACAATAAAGAAGATTACGTAAAAAGCACTATTGATAGTGTTTTAAATCAATCATTTAAAGATTTTGAAATTATTATAGTTAACGATGGCAGTACAGACAATAGCTTAGATATTATAAAAAACACAGAAGATAGTCGCATTGTTATAATCAATAAAGAAAATAATGGAGTTTCAGCTGCTAGAAACACAGGAATAAAAGCCGCCAAGGCTAATTTTATTGCCCTATTAGATGGTGATGACCTTTGGGACAAAGATTACCTTAAGTTTATGTCTCAGGCTATTTCAAAATATCCAGAACAAAGTGTTTTCGCCTCAGCTTTAGCTCAAAAATATGATCATAAGACAGTTCCGGTTACATATAGCTTTGACCAAAAGTCACTATTTAAAATTCATGATTATTTTGAATCTAGCTTAAAGTATTCACTTTTAAGCAGCTCTAGTATTGTTTTCAAAAAAGATATATTAGAAACAATAGGCTATTTTGACACAAACCTCATATCTGGAGAAGATACAGACCAATGGATTAGATTAGGAATCTATTACAAAATTGTATTTATAAATGAAGTTTTGGCATATTATAGATATACATCAAGCGGTTTATCTATAACAACGTTTTCCTTAGATAAGAAACCTAAGTTTGATAAATATTTTAAGGAAGAAAAAGAAAATTTTTTTTTAAAGAAATTCCTAGATCTCAATCGCTATTCATTAGCTATTTTAGCAAAAATGGTTAATGACACCAATAGCTATTCTTACTACATTTCCCATCTAACACGTAAGAATCTTAACTTAAGGCAACGTGTTTTATTAGCTAGTCCTAAATGGGCTTTAAAACTACTTATAAAAATAAAGTCTTTAAAAGGAGAGAAAGTCTATTATCCCACAACGTAATTCGTAAACTGGTTGTAATCCCTAATGTATTCACTTTCATCATAATTGTTTGATGCCAAAACTAAACAAATAGCACCTGAAGAAAAATTATCAATTTCCCTCCATATGTTGGTGGGAATATACAGGCCTTGATTGGGTTTATTAAGCATTATTCGTTTTTTAGAATCACCATCATCTAAAATCACCTCAAAACTACCACTCAATGCAATAATAACGGACAGTTGCTCCTTGTGTGCATGGCCACCTCTAAAACTATCGCTAGGCACATCGTAAAGATAATACACCCGCTTTATCTCAAACGGAATTACATCCTTCTCCACTACAGCTAAAACTCCGCGTTCGTCATGAACTTTTGGGATGTCAAGTAATTTTGCGCTATTAATGATATTCATTTTTATAAGGTCTATTTTAATATAGTTTCCCAATGCTTCAAAATCATAGCTTCAGAAAATTTTGCTACACTTAACTTGGCATTAGACTTGCAATTTACATATAAATCCTCATCTTCATACAGTCTGTCCATGGCTTTTGCAAGCGCTTTGGGATTATGGTTTTCTATTAAAAGACCATTTTGCTCGTTTACAATAATTTCGTTTGGTCCAGACTTGCAGTCCACAGAAATCACAGGAGTTCCTAGCGATAAAGATTCTATTATAGATCTCGGAAAACCTTCATATCTGCTAGTTAAGACAGTAAATAATGCGTTTTTCACCATATTTTGAGGATTTTGCCGAAACGGCAAGAACTCAATTTTGGACATTAATCCTTTTGATTCAGCTTTACTTTTAAGCATTTGCAAATCTTTACCATTCCCTAGGATTATAAGTTTAATTCCATGCTCATGCAAACTAGATTTGGAATACCCTTCAATTAATAGTGATACATTTTTCACCTCATCTTCTAATCGTCCGTAAAACAAAATATAATTACCTAATGTTTTTTCTGTTTTGCCAGCATTAACTAATGCGTTTTTTTCAATAGGATTATAAATTGTTTCAAGATTATCAAAACCATATTTATGCCTCAACTTTTCTTTAATGGCTTTTGAAACCGTAACAATTTTATAAGCCGAAGCATATAGTAGTTTACCCAAAAAATCACTCGGATTTATGTACAAATCTGTATTATAGCTACGCACACAGTAAATGGTTTTTCTAGGATTGTACACTACTCTTGATATTATAAATTCTTTAAAAAACCCAATACGTGTTCTATTATCAATAACGTAATCAAAATTATGTTTTTTTAGATATGAATTAAGAACTTTTAATCTTTGTAAACGCCCTAAAGTTGTATCATTTGTATCCTTCAACAATCCTAAATTGAGTAGTTTACCTTTATAAGGATAATCAATTTGGTTTAAAACACTCACAATGTGTACGTCATATTTAGCATTGTGCAATAACTTTGACAACAAGGCAGAGGAACGCTCAGCACCTCCACCACCAAGTGATGTTACTACTATACAAATCTTTTTTTTTAAGGATTTAACCATTAAGGATTATATTTGGAACAAATGTAACCATATAAATGAAAATTCTATTAGTTGGCGAATATAGTAGACTTCACAACTCTTTAAAAGAAGGTTTAGAAAGTTTAGGACATAAAGTTGTTATTGTTGCCGCTAAAGATGGTTTTAAGAATTACAACGTTGATTTCCCTATTAAAAAACGTTATGAAAATGGGGTTTTGAAATTTATAAAAAATGCCATCTATCGGTTTTTTAAAATAGACTTAGAATCTCTTTACACCAAAAAACAGATTAAAAATTTAAAACCCAAAATCAGTGGTTTTGATGTGGTTCAGTTTATCAATGAAGCTTCCTTTGGTTGTTTAGCTAAAATCGAAAAAGACATTTTTGATCTCATTACGGGCTGGAATAAAAATGTGTATCTGCTGTCTTGCGGTGCGGACCACATTAGCATTAAATATGCTGATGAGGATAAGCTAAAGTATTCCATACTTACTCCATATAAATCAGGAAAAGATAAAACTTATAAAAACCCTTATGGTTTTAAGTATTTAAAACCTGATTTTGAAGTTTTGCACCACCATATATATGCAACGGTTAAAGGTGTAATTGCTTCAGATTTAGATTATCATATTCCGTTACAAAACCACCCGAAGTATTTAGGGCTAATTCCAAATCCAGTAAACACTTTAACCTTAAAATTTCAACAATTAAGAGTTGATGATAAAGTTGTGATTTTTCATGGTATTAACTCTCAAAATTATTACAAAAAAGGGAATGACATTTTTGAAGCAGCCCTTAGTATTCTTAGCAAAAGACATGCTGAAAAATTCCAGGTTTTAACCGTAAGAAGTTTGCCTTACAAAGAATACATTAAAAGCTTTGACAAAGCTCACATTTTGTTAGATCAAGTTTATGCTTATGACCAAGGTTTTAATGCTTTAGAGGCAATGGCTAAAGGAAAGGTTGTGTTTACAGGTGCTGAACAAGAATGGTTAGATTATTACAAGGTTGAAGAAGATACAATTGCTATAAATGCCTTACCTGATGCCCAAAACATTGCCAATAAACTGGAATGGTTAATTCTGAATCCTGAAAAAATTACCGAGATCTCAAAAAAGGCAAGACTCTTTATAGAAGAGCATCACGATTATATTGATTGCGCTAAAATGTATCTTAGAAAATGGAAAAAACACGGTTCCTTTTAATTTTTGATATTTGAATTCGGATTGTTCTTAAAGTCTGTCTCTTATACACATCTCCGAGCCCACGAGACCGAGGCTG
>CAJXVG010000236.1 GCA_913061495.1 uncultured Winogradskyella sp. | reverse complement strand
GAGATTCTCAACTGAGTTGGGAACTTACCGATGAAAGGCTTTCCTTTTTTCTTTATAGAAAATTGGGATGCTTTTTTGTTTTAGGGCTGTTCTTAAAATAGTCAATTAATCACTTTTTTAAATGTAAAAAGGTGTACTACTCGGTGTAACATTTATAACTGAGGTGTCCCATTGAAAGTGTGTTTATTTATACTTCATTTTATTAGGTATAACCCCTCTAACACCGCCCTCTGGATATTTTAAATCACCCTTATATCTAGGAATAACGTGGCAATGAAAGTGAAATATTGTCTGTCCGGCAGATTTACCACAATTCATTCCAATATTATAACCATCAGGTGAATGTTCAATTTCAATGAGTTTTTTGGCTTCATCTAAAACATCAGTTAATTCTATTTTAGCTTTTTTAGAAAGGTCAAAATAATCTTCTGCTAATTCATTTGATATAATTAATAAATGTCCGTGGGATACTGGGTAGGAGTCCTTAATAATGAAAAAATGATTACTAGTGTAAAGTTTTAGGCTATCTGGTATGTTTAAAAAATCATTCATTATTGCATATATTCAAATCCGTTATTATGGGCTATTGTTAACATAGGTTCAATATGTTCTTGGAACTTGGATTTATTAAAATCTAATTTGGGAAAAATTAAAAGGTAATCTTGTAAAAACTTATTTTTTGGGCTAGTTTTTTTTATTATATCAAAACCTTCTTTTTGCAGGTGATAGAAGTCGTCAAAATAATCATCAATCCTTGGTAGTTTAGAACTTTTTTTAGAATTGAATGAGCTTTCAGCAGGTATTAGATTCCACATTAAATCATGTGCCAGGAATTGGTGAGGTATAAAATGTTCTATAATATAGTTACCCTTAGTCAATTTTTCTTCAGTATAAATACAATCTATAAAGCCAATTTTATCTAGAACGATGTCCCAATATTTACGCTTATGATTAAGAAGACTACCTCTAATTATAGGTCTATAAATTTTATTTGGTATCTCTGGGACACTTGGGTTTCTGTTTTGTAAGAATAACGAAAGGTTCCAGAAACAAAAAGATTTTAGTACTCCAAGGTTATCTCTAAAAAAGTCAAACCAATCTTTATATAATGAAATTTGGTCTGTCTGTAAGGCATAGGGGGTATTCTCTTTACTGTTCGATGACAATTCATAAATTTTAGATTTTGAACCTGTACCTAACCATGGACTTAAAAACTTATGGGGAACATTTTTATCAAAATGTTGTAATGTTTTCAGTGTGGAACTATTTTTAGAACCGACTAGTGTATTGAAAATTTGGTTTTGTTTTGCATCAATAGGTAAATTCTCTAAATCCTTTAGGGTAAGAATGGCGTTTTGAATTAGGTCTTGTTTCCCAAATGAGATTTGAAAATAATTAACGGTATACCAGGAAAGAGTTAGCATTCTAGCAAATAACTCTTTCTTTTCAATTATCCTTTTCCCGTCCTCAATAGATTCCAATATAGACCAAAACCAATAAAATTTATAAGTAGCACTAGTATTATTAAATACTGAAGAAATTTTTGTGAATTTCTGACTGGAATTTTTTAAGTGCTTCATGAGAACTGAATAGAAAGTTGTAATACAAAATCAAAACAATTATGAAATTTAATATATTATTCTTGCTTAATAAAGCTAAAACTAATTCAAAAGGAAAGAGTCCATTGAAAGTTAGGATTACTTTCAGAAAAAAACGTAAAGAATTTTCAACGGGTTTATGCATAAAACCTAATAACTGGAATAGCAAACAACAAACAGTAGAACCACCAGAACCTGATGCAGAACTACAGAACACTCAATTAAGCCTGATTAAAACAAAACTTAGTCAGGCTTTTTTGTTTTTACAGGTCAAGGGTTCTGAATTTGATGTAGATGATATCTACAAACAATATAAAGGTGAAACCCCTAAAAAAGAGTTTGGTGTTATTGAAGTCTATAACCTTCATAGTGATAGAATCAAGAAGTTAGTAGGTATAGATATCAAGGAAGTTACCTATTCAAAATACATTGAATCTGGAAGACATCTAAAATCTTTTATAAACCACAAATTCAAGTCAAAAGACATTAAATTAAAGACCCTTAAAAGCAGTTTTTTAGAGCATTATGAGTATTACCTTAAAACGGAAAAGAAGTTTCAGCAGAGTACTTTAAATAAAGCTATACAGCGGTTTAGAAAGGTAATTAAATATGCTGTATCTGAAGATTATTTAGATAAAGATCCATTTATTTTATATAAAGCAAAAAGGGTCAAAAAGAAAGTGCTTTTTCTCTCACCAGAACAGCTGAAAAAACTAGAAAAAACTGAATTCAAAATTAAAAGGGTAGAGCAAATTAGGGACATGTTTGTTTTCTGTTGTTACACAGGATTAGGGTTTACAGAAATGAAGAGTTTAAAGAAGAAAGATATAGCCTTGGGTTTTGATGGTGAACTATGGTTAACAGTTAATAGATCTAAAACAAACAGAAGCTATAAAGTACCATTGTTGCCTAAAGCTCAAAAAATCAATAAAAAATATGATGTTGATGATTCAATCTATGTATTTCCAAGTATATCCAATCCTAATTTTAATGCTTATTTAAAAGAGATTGCGGATATAGTTGGTATAGAGTTTAATTTAACGCACCACATAGCAAGAAAAACATTTGCTAGTACAGTTTTGTTATATAATAATGTACCTATTGAGGTAGTGAGTAAACTATTGGGTCATTCTAAAATACAGACCACACAAGATAGTTACGGTAAAATTGTAGAGAAAAGGATTAGTATTGAGATGAAAAAAATAAAAGGGAAGTAATTGCTTCCCATTTTATATATTTCAATTATTCAAACTTCCTAAAGGAAAAGTTTGTATATCGTAGTTTCCAGCTTTTTTAAAGAGTTTCACTTCATCAAAAACAAATTCAAAATCATCTGTATCATAGGATTTCAAATATTTTTGTTGAGTCTTTTCATATCTTTTTCCATCTTGTCGAACAATTGCTTTTATTACAATATACCCATCACCTCCATTATTTCTAACTTGTCCAGTAAGTTTTATACTAAAATCAAAAATAGTACTTGATGAAGCATCTGATTTTGAACTTACCACTACTGGATTAGGGGGTAAAATGGATTTGAAAATGGATTGGTAATTAGCAATAAATAAGATGCATACTAGAAGAAGTGCGCCAATAAATATATATTTTTTTTCATTTAATAAGTAGGTTTTTTTATTAATTAGGGACATTTATTTTTTATAGTTCACAAATCTAAAAGAATTTCCCTAATAGACAATTTTTATATATTTATCTAAGTTTATAAAATTTATAGCGAGCAAGAGTCTTAAAAAAATTAGTATTTAAAGGAATAAATCAGAGAGTAATAAACTTCTCTTTTAATTTCTTATTGAGTTTCAGAAGATTCGTTTTTGATATTTATTTTAAATGCAGAATAAGTTTTTTGTGGATAAAAATAGACTGCAACTTGTCTGCTTGAGTTGATATATATATGACCAAGCTTAGTGTTGCGTGTACCCTGAGGAGCTGTCCATTTATCATTAGAGCTTGAGTTCCATCCAAAATCTTGCATCAACATGGTGTAGTAATAATTTTCATCTTTTTCAATTTTTTCATCAAAAAACACAACGAATTTAGAATTACTTGAAAGTTTACCCTCGAAAAAAACTTCCCCGCTTTTTGTTATTTTAGAAGGTGGTAATTCAAATTCTAACCACTTTTTTTTTGGTGTTGATAAGGTATATGAAGCACAACTGTTGAAAATAATTGTGGTAACTATTATAATTAGGAATGTAATTCTATTCATAATCAAAAATCAAATGTTAATGAAAATATATTTTTTAATAGCAATATACTATACATTTATCGTGCAATTAAAACATGGAACCTAATTACTGATTATTAATAATCATCAGGCATATTTCCTGTTGCGCTTGCAATTATTATTATTACTAATACAATGATGACAATTACCCACCAGAAACCACCAGGATTTCCATCTTTATCAAAAAGGTCATTTTCCATAAATATAATTAATTGTTTATTTTCATAGCTTTAAAATAAATAAAATAATACAATAACAGCTGTCTCTTATACACATCTCCGAGCCCACGAGACCGAGGCT
>CAJXVG010000235.1 GCA_913061495.1 uncultured Winogradskyella sp. | reverse complement strand
CGAGATCAGCCTCGGTCTCGTGGGCTCGGAGATGTGTATAAGAGACAGGCTTTTCATCAAGATAATCAGAAATAAAATCAGAGAAATAACCCGTTTCCCTATACGAAATGAAGTCAGTTGGCATAAAATGTTAATTATGGCATAAATATAAGGCTCTTGGATATTTTAATTACTAATTTTTAGTTAATTCGCCTATGCTATGTATCTTTACTAGCACTCAACTAAACTAAATTTTAAATGCAGAAATTAATTTTAGCTCTACTCGTTGCCTTTAGCTTTCAAAACACTACTTTTTCTCAAAATATTCAATCACCCAGTGACTTTTTAGGTTATGATATAGGAACACAGTTTAGTCGTCATCACCAAATTGTCGATTATTTTAAAAATGTTGAAGACGCACTTCCAAATCAAGTAAAGCTCGAAAAATACGGAGAAACCTATGAACGTAGACCATTATATTTAGCATACGTATCGAGCAAGGAAAATATTAAGAATCTAGAAAACATTCGTAAAAACAATTTAAAAAATGCAGGATTACTAGATGGAGAAACCACTTCACCTAACATTGCCATAGTATGGTTAAGCTATAATGTACACGGCAATGAAGCCTCTAGTTCTGAAGCCTCAATGCTTACGCTATACAAACTTTTAACGGAACGAAAGGAATTACTGAAAAATACAGTGGTTATTATAGATCCGAGTATAAATCCTGATGGTCGCGACCGTTATGTAAACTGGTTTAATGAAACGGCCAGCAAACCCTACAACGTGGATAGACAAGCAAGTGAACACCATGAACCTTGGCCAGGCGGACGACCAAACCACTATCTATTTGACTTAAACAGGGATTGGGCTTGGGCTACGCAGGTTGAAACTCAAGAACGATTAAAAATATATAACAAATGGTTACCACATATTCATGTTGATTTTCATGAACAAGGCATTAATGAACCCTATTATTTTGCTCCAGCTGCAGAGCCTTTTCATGAAATAATTTCGGATTGGCAACGTGATTTTCAAACTCAAATTGGGCAAAACCACGCCAAATATTTTGACAAAGAAGGTTGGTTGTTTTTTACAAGAGAACGTTTCGATTTGTTTTACCCTAGTTATGGAGATACCTACCCAATGTACATGGGAGCTATTGGTATGACTTATGAACAAGGTGGTCATGGCATGGCTGGATTAGGCATTTTAAATGATGAAGGCCACGTGCTAACTTTAGGTGAACGATTAACCCACCATACCACTACTGGTTTATCGACGGTTGAAATCGCTTCAAAAAATGCTGAAAAATTGAATTCTGAATTTGCTAAATTCTTTGATAATTCTAACCTGAAATATAAAAGCTATGTCGTAAAAGGAAATGCTGACAAATTAAATAGTTTGAAAGATTTATTAAATAAGCATGAAATTCAGCATGAAAGTGCTACAAGCAATAAAGTCTCAGGCTACAACTATGAAACTGGTAGTCAAAGCAATATGAATATCAATAGCGAAGCTTTAGTTGTACACACCAATCAGCCAAAAGGTAAAATGATTAAGGTTCTTTTTGAACCCAATGCAAAATTATCTGATTCATTAACTTATGATATTACGGCTTGGTCTGTTCCTTATGCTTACGGGTTAGATGCTGTTGCAAGCACCTCTAAAGTAGCTAGTTCAAAAAAATATACAGGCAAAATGCCTACCGTACTAACAGATGCCTATGGTTACGTGAGCAAGTGGAATTCACTTGAGGATGCTAAGTTTTTGGCTGAACTTTTAAAGCAAAATTTTAGAGTTAGGTTTACCGAAAAGCCATTCAGCTCCAACGGATCAAAATTTGATCGTGGCTCTTTGATTATTACAAAAGGTGACAATTTAAAAATGGATGATTTCGTTTTAAAATTAAATGCTATTGTACAGAAACATAGGCAACCTTTGACAGTCATTAATTCAGGGTTTTCACAATCCACGCCAGACATTGGCTCTCCAGATATTAAATTAATCAACCCACAAAAAGTTGCGGTTTTATCAGGAAAAGGAACATCATCATTAAGTTATGGTGAAATTTGGCATTTCTTTGAGCAACAATTAAAGTACCCTTTAACTTCCATAAATACAGATAATTTAAGTCAGACTAATCTCGATAAATTCAACGTCCTAATTTTACCAAATGGTTATTATGGCAGTGTTTTTAACGATGATGGTATGGAAAAATTAAAAGATTGGGTACGCTCTGGTGGAAAAGTAATTGCTATTGAGGGTGCTTTACGAAGTTTTGCTGATAAAGAAGACTTTAGTTTAAATTTCAAAAAGACTGATGATTCAATAGACGAAAAGAAAAAAGACAATCTCACACCTTATGCAGACCGTGAACGGGAGTACAGCAACAACCTCATCACAGGTGCTATATTTAAAACAAAAGTGGATAACACACATCCTATGGCTTTTGGGTATAACAAGGATTATTTCACTTTAAAATTGGGTAGTTCTGTATATAACTTATTAGAAAACGGTTATAATGTTGCCCATTTAGATAATACTAAAGTTTACTCTGGTTTCGCTGGTAAAGAAGCCTTGAAAAACTTAGAAAAAACCTTGGTGTTTGGTGAAGAACGAATGGGAAGCGGGAGTTTTATCTATATGGTGGACAATATACTCTTTAGAAGTTTTTGGGAAAATGGAAAGCTTTTTTTGGTAAACTCTATCTTCTTTGTAAATAATAATGCTTTTGAACTTTAATATAAATATGTCCAAAAGATTTTATAAGCAAAAATGTAAATTTAATTCAAGCTGCACTCAAATCATCAAAATCAGTAAATAATCAATCAAACTATAATATTATGAAACCACTTAAGTTAATCGCATCTTGCCTACTTATTCTATTCACAATAACATCGTGTAAGCAAAACGATGAGAAAAAAGATACCACAGAATTTAAAGTAGACTATGAAAAATTCACTTTAGATAATGGTTTACAAGTTATACTCCATGTTGACAAATCTGATCCTGTTGCAGCGGTTGCTTTAACAGCACATGTTGGTTCTGCCAGAGAAAAAGAAGGCAGAACAGGTTTCGCTCATTTATTTGAGCACCTTTTGTTTTTAGAATCCGAAAATCTTGGCAAAGGTGGTTTAGACCAAATGAGTGCCAGAATTGGCGGATCTGGTGCAAACGGATCAACAAGTAGAGATAGAACCAATTATTTTCAGACTGTACCAAAAGATGCTTTAGAAAAAATGATTTGGGCAGAAGCAGATAAACTTGGATATTTTATAAATACAGTTACAGAACCTGTTTTGGCTAAGGAAAAACAAGTGGTTAAAAACGAAAAACGGCAACGCGTAGACAACCAACCATATGGACACAACTCTTATGTAATCAATAAAAACCTATATCCTGAAGGTCACCCTTACAGTTGGGAAGTTATTGGCTCTTTAGAGGATTTACAAAATGCTACTTTAGAAGATGTAAAAGAATTTTACAGACGTTGGTATGTACCAAATAATGTGACTTTGACCATTGCTGGTGATATTGATGTAGAGCAAACTAAAAAATGGGTAAAGAAATATTTTGATGAAATTCCGAGAGGAGAAGCTATTCCAAGGATTGAAAAACAACCCGTAACTATAAAAAACTCTAAACGGTTATACTACGAAGACAATTTTGCACGTGCACCAAGACTTACCATGACTTGGCCAGGTGTGCCTGAGTACCACAAAGATTCGTATGCATTAAGCGTACTTACAGATTATTTATCGAATGGTAAAAAAGCACCATTATATAAATCTGTTGTCGAAAATCAGCAATTAGCAGGCAACGTTCGTATGTCTCAATACAATTCTGAAATTGCTGGACAAATTATGTTAAATATTACTGCTTATGACCAAAAAAACTTGAATGATGTTGCTTCGGCAATCAATGATGGTTTAAGAGATTTTGAAATGAATGGTATTGCTGAAGCAGATTTAAATCGAATAAAAGCCGGTCAGGAAACAAATTTCTATCAAGGATTATCAAGTGTTTTAGGAAAAGGATTTCAATTAGCCCAATACGAAATTTTTGCTGGCGATCCTGGTTACATTAATGAAGATGTAAAAAATATTTTAGCCGTAACACCAAAAGATGTAATGCATGTTTACAATACATATATAAACTGTCTCTTATACACATCTGACGCT
>CAJXVG010000234.1 GCA_913061495.1 uncultured Winogradskyella sp. | reverse complement strand
GGCATTAGTAGGAAAACAATTTCCAGATTTAAACGTAAACGCAATGAACGAAATGGGCGATACGTTTAAAATTAACGTTTTAGAAGAAGCAAAAAACAACAACAAAAAAGTAGTTTTATTTTGGTATCCAAAAGACTTCACATTTGTTTGTCCAACAGAATTGCACGCATTTCAATCAGCTCTTGGTGAGTTTGAAAAGAGAAACACTCTTGTAATTGGAGCATCATGTGATACAGCGGAAGTTCACTTTGCATGGTTAAGTACTGCTAGAGATAATGGTGGAATTGAAGGAGTTACATATCCTTTGTTAGCTGACTCTAACAGGAACCTAGCCTCAACATTAGGGATTTTAGATATTTCTGAAGAAAATTATAATGAAGAAACAGGAATTTTTACTGTTGAAGGTGACAATGTAACATACAGAGCTACTTACATCATTGATGAAGACGGTACAATTCAGCACGAAAGTGTAAACAATATGCCTTTAGGTAGAAATGTAAATGAGTATTTGAGAATTATTGATGCTTTAACGCACGTACAAGAAAAAGGTGAAGTTTGCCCAGCAAATTGGGAAGAAGGTAAAGAAGCAATGCAAGCCAATGCAGCTGGTACTAAAGAATACCTAAAAGCACACCTAAACTAAAAAAAGCCCTATTTAATAATAACGTCATTGCGAACCAAGTTAAGTGACTTATCACATTAAGATAAAATAGCTAAACCCAATTCGCAATGATTTTTTTAACTTGAATCAATTATGATTAAAGAATTAGAACAAGACAACTTACAAAATATAGTTGCTGAAAATGACACTGTTATTGTTCAGTATTCTGCTGGATGGTGTGGTAACTGTCGTATTATGAAACCAAAGTTTAAAAAATTGGCATCAGAAAATAAAACGGCAACTTTTGTAATTGCGGATGCTGAAAAATTTCCAGAAAGTAGAAAACTAGCAAACGTTGATAACTTACCAACCTTTGCAACATTTAAAAAGGGGGAATTTAAAGGACAAGTACAAACCAATAAGTTTGATGTGCTTAAAATATTAGTTGAAGAAGCAATTTAATTATGAAACTACCAGTAATTAAGCAATTGACCCAATTCATTGAAGATAACGATGAAGATTACATTGTTGAAACCATTGAAACACTCGAAAATTTAACAGAAGTACCATCTTTAAAAGATGAAGAGTTAGATGTTATTGGTGAGTTAATTTCAAACATGTATGGAGCTATTGAGGTCAACAAGATGATGAAAGAAGGACAAACTAAAAAAGAAGCACTTAATGCATTTATGCAACGTGTTATGGGTTCTATTGACAAGAACTAAATCTTCAGAACTATTAAAAAATAAAAAACCACTCCTTTTGAAGGAGTGGTTTTTTATTTTCTATTGATTAAAGTTTATTTTAAAACTGTTTTAAGGTTTTCAAATCCTTTTTCTACCGCATAATCATAAGCTGTTTTGCCATCTGTATCTTTAATTGTTTTATCAGCATTATTATTTAAAAGCAACTTTATTATCTGCTCTTGGTTATACATAGTTGCATAGATTAAGGGAGTCATTCCCTTACTGTTTTGAGCATTCATATTGGCACCTTTTTCAATTAAAAGTTCAGCAATTGCCGTATCTCCTTTAAAGCTTACACCAGCTAATGCCGTATTTCCGGAGGCATCTTTGGCATCTATTTCAGCATTATTTTCAATTAAAATTTTAACAATAGCCTCTTTATTAAAATAGGCTGCGAAAATAAGTGGTGTAAATCCTCTAGCATCATTCATATTTACTAAGTTAGGATTACGCTCAATTTGAGCTTTAAGGTTTGGCACGTGTCCTGACTGAATGGTACTAAAAAATAATTCTGTTTCGTTCATTTTTAATATTTTAAATTCATAAAAAAGGGATACAGTTTAAACTCGTATCCCAATTTCTTAATTTATTTATTTTTTATTTTTTTAAATCGAAGCGATCTAAGTCCATCACTTTTGCCCAAGCGGCTACAAAATCCTTAACAAATTTTTCTTGTCCATCATCAGATCCGTAAACTTCACTAACGGCACGTAATTCTGTATTAGAACCAAAAATTAAGTCGGCTCTTGTGCCTTTTAATTTTACTTCACCCGTTCTACGGTCACGACCTTCAAAAATTTTGTCATCATCAGATGTTGCACTCCATGTATATGTCATATCCAAAAGATTTGTGAAGAAATCATTGGTTAAATGCCCTACATTATCTGTAAACACACCATACTCGGATCCATCATAATTAGCTCCCAATACTCTCATTCCTCCAACTAAAACAGTCATTTCAGGAATTGATAACGTCATGAGATTAGCCTTATCTATCAATAATTCTTCTGCTGCAATATCTAGGTTTTCATTCTGGTAATTTCTAAATCCATCACCAATTGGTCTCAGATAATTAAATTGCTCAATATCTGTTTGTTCTTGTTTTGCATCTCCTCTACCTTGGGAAAATGGAACATTTACTGTGTGCCCAGCCTTTTTAGCTGCTTCTTCTACACCTGCTACACCTGCAAGAACAATTAAGTCTGCCATTGAAATAGTTCCTTCAAATTCATTTTGAACACTTTCGAGAACATTCAATACTTTATTTAATTCTTCTGGATTATTAGCTTTCCAACTACGCTGTGGCTCTAATCTAAGCCGACCACCATTGGCACCACCACGTTTATCGGAGTCTCTATAGGTTGAAGCAGAAGCCCAAGCGGTTTTCACCATTTCTGAAACTGTAAGTTCAGAAGCTAAAATCATTTTCTTTAAAGATTCAATATCAGAATCACTCAACTTATAATCTACAGTTGGGATAGGATCTTGCCATAACAATTCTTCTTTTGGAACTTCAGGTCCTAAATAACGATCTTTAGGTCCCATATCACGATGTGTTAATTTGTACCATGCTCGTGCAAAAGCGTCTTCAAAAGCTTTATGGTCTTTATGAAAACGTTTTGAAATCTCTAAATATGCAGGATCTGTCTTTAGAGCAATATCTGCAGTAGTCATCATTAATGCTTGTCTACCATTAGCGTCACCTGCTTTTGGAGCCATTTTAGCCTTAGAGGCTTTTGTTGGTGTCCATTGATGTGCTCCTGCAGGACTCTTTATAAGTTCCCACTCGTAATTTAACAATACGTCAAAATAATCGGCATCCCATTTAGTTGGGTTTGGAGTCCATGCTCCTTCTATTCCACTGGTAATAACATCATCTAAAACACCAGATTTATAAGAATTTTTCCATCCTGTACTCATTTGTTCTATTGGAGAACCATGTGGCTCTGCACCAACATATTGATTTGGGTCTGCAGCACCATGTGCTTTACCGAAAGTGTGCCCTCCAGCTATTAATGCCACTGTTTCCTCATCATTCATTGCCATACGTCCAAAGGTTTCTCTTACATTTGCTGCTGAACCCATTGGATCAGGATTACCGTTTGGTCCTTCAGGGTTTACATAAATCCATCCCATCATTACAGCTGCAAGCGGATCTTCTAAATCGCCACTTTCATAACGCTCTTCATTTGCTCCCCATTGAGTTTCGCTTCCCCAATATACATCTTGTTCTGGTTCCCAAATATCTTCTCTACCTGCTGCATAACCAAAAGTTGGAAAACCCATAGACTCCAATGCACAGTTACCAGCTAAAATCATTAAATCTGCCCAAGTTATTTTTCGTCCATACTTCTTTTTAATTGGCCATAAAAGCATATGGGCTTTATCTAAATTCCCATTATCTGGCCAACTATTTATAGGAGCGAAACGTTGATTTGCACCACCAGCACCTCCTCGTCCATCTCCTACTCTGTAAGTACCTGCACTGTGCCATGCCATACGAACCATAAACCCACCATAATGACCATAATCTGCTGGCCACCAATCTTGTGAATCGGTCATTAAATTAAGTACATCTTGTTTAAGCTCGGAGAAATTAATGCTGTTGAATTCTTTTACATAATCAAAATCTTTATCTAAAGGATTAGATTGAGGAGCATGTTGTCGTAAAATATTAAGACGTAACTCGTTTGGCCACCAATCTCTATTTTTTACTCCTCCTCCACCTGTTTTACTTTGCTTTCCACTTAAAAATGGGCACTTGCTTGCGTCACTATTATTAATTTCAAATGTGTCCGTGTTTTTATTTTCCATACTATAATT
>CAJXVG010000233.1 GCA_913061495.1 uncultured Winogradskyella sp. | reverse complement strand
TCTACACGTAAGGAGTCGTCGGCAGCGTCAGATGTGTATAAGAGACAGGTATATAATATTGATAATTGTATATAGCTTTTATGATATAATAGACGTAATTTTGTAATTGTAATGAAAGGAAGAAAACCAACATTAGAAAAAATAAGTCCTGAGTTTGGTAGCTCAATGAAAGTGAAAAAACACGAGGCTTATATGGGTGAGAAAAAACCGTTTTGGCATTTTCATCCAGAAATGGAATTGGTGTATGTGAATAAAGGGCAAGGCAAACGGCATATAGGCAATCATTTATCATACTTTAATAACAGTCAGTTATTATTAATTGGTTCAAATTTACCGCATAATGGGTTTACAGATCGATTGACGGTAAACGGAAGTGAAACCCTTATACAGTTTAAGCCCGAATTTTTAGGAGAACATTTTTTTGATATACCAGAAATGGAAGCCATAAAACAATTGTTTGAACGAGCTAAAAAAGGAATTGTATTTGGTGTTAAAACAAAACAGAAAATAGGAAAGAAAATTGAAAAACTTCCGGAAAAACAAGGCTTTAAGAAAATATTGGTTTTGCTCGAAATTTTTCACGGCTTGGCTAAATCTAACGATTATACCCTTTTAAACGCAGATGGTTTTGCTTTTGAAACCGAACCACAAGATAGTGCCAAGATCGATGTTATTTTTAAACACGTTAACCAACATTTTAAAGCGCATATTAGTTTAGATGAAATTGCCAATAAAGTAAGTATGACAGTACCAGCCTTTTGTCGCTATTTTAAAAAAGTAACTGGGAAAACCTTTACCAAATTGGTCAATGAATATAGAGTAGTGCATGCCACAAAATTATTGTCTGAAAGCCAAATGAGTATAACAGATATTTGTTTTGAATGTGGCTTTAATAACTTCAGTCACTTCAATAAACTATTTAAAGAATTTACAGGTAAAAGTGCATCTAAATATAGGAGTGAATTAAAGCTTATGGTACAGTAATTACACTTTACCTTCCCACTCTGCATAAAATTGCTTTAAGTATTGTTCCATAAACTCATGTCGTTTTTCAGCAATCCGTCTCCCTGTTTTGGTATTCATTTTATCTTTTAGGAGCAACAATTTTTCATAGAAGTGATTAATTGTTGGCGCTTCAGAAGCCTTATATTCAGACTTGGTCATCTTTAAGTTGGGCTTAACCTCAGGATTGTACAAGGGTCTGTTTTTAAAACCACCATAATTAAAACAGCGTGCAATACCAACGGCTCCAATAGCATCTAATCGGTCCGCATCTTGTACTACTTCCATTTCTTTTGATGTAAATGATGTGTCTAAATCGAAAGAGTTTTTAAAAGATATGTTTTCAATAATTTGAGTTACATGCTCAATGACTTTGCTATCCACATTGTTTTCTAAAAGAAATTCTCTCGCTTTTTTTGGTCCTATGCTTTCATCACCTTTATGGAACTTAGGGTCTGCAATATCATGTAATAGTGCGGCCAGTGATACTATCAATATATCTACAGGCTCGCTTTTAGCGATTAGTAACGTGTTTTTATAGACGCGTTCAACATGAAACCAATCATGACCACCTTCTGCACCTTTAAGTTCTTGTTTTACGAAGGTCTTTGTTGTAATTATTAGTTGACTTGTAGTATGCATAAAATTCTAAATTTTAAGCCGGTTCAACCCATTTAAACTGATAGGAATTTTCAGGAACTTTCATTCGGTCAGCTAAGCGCAGCATTCTAGC
The DNA here is from genome assembly GCA_913061495.1 of uncultured Winogradskyella sp. Taxonomy (GTDB): domain Bacteria; phylum Bacteroidota; class Bacteroidia; order Flavobacteriales; family Flavobacteriaceae; genus Winogradskyella. Next base: position 2,461 of record CAJXVG010000233.1, on the reverse strand, counting down.
AGGTAATTTCATTAAATAATCCCTCGCCTTTTCTGCTTCGTCATTAAGGTTTTTGATGTTTGCAATATCCCAACGCTCAATTAATTTTTGTAAAATATCTACATAATCTGCAGAGGTATAAACTCCTATACGTTGTGCTGTGTTAGAAAACTCTTCAAAAGCTGTACTGATTTGTCCACCAGATTCTCGTAAAAAATGTGCTGGCATCGCTATTTTTTGTTTCATCATATAATGGAAAGCCATCATCATTTGACTAGGATCTACTGTGAAAATACGCTCTACAAATTCTGCATAAGCATGATGATGACGCATTTCGTCACCAGAAATGATTTTACACATTTTAGCCAATTGCCTATTGCCTTTTTCTTTGGCTAATTTTGCCACTCGATTGTGCGAAACATAAGTTGCCAATTCCTGAAACGTTGTATAAACAAAATTTTTATATGGATCTCTATCAGTACCAATATCAAAACCATCTGCAATAAGGTGTTGCGTGGTTTTTTCTATTTCGCGCATATTAACACGACCAGATAAATAAAGGTATTTGTTAAGGACGTCTCCATGTCGATTTTCTTCCGAAGTCCAATGTCTTACCCATTTAGACCAACTGTTGCGTTCAACTTGTCCAACTCCTTCAACATCCATTAACCAAGACTCATATGTTGGTAGCGCTTCTTCAGTTATCATATCACCTACCAAAACCACCCAGAAATCGTAAGGGAGTTCTTTAGATAGTTCTCTGATTTCTTTCACTTCTTCATAAAAATTTCCACTTTCAGAATTAGGTAAAAAATCTGTAGGTTGCCATATGCTATCTACAGGTATCAAATATTTTTCGATAAGAGACTCGACATCTTTTTCGAGATGCTGCATCACTTCCAATCTTACATTTTTCAACGACATTTCAATGATTTTTTAAATTAATTTTGAATGGATTCTATTATGGTTTTTTCAACTTGCTGAATCAATTCATCTTTATTTGTAAAGTTAGCCATTTCTAAAGGCTCATGCACAGTAAATTTAACATGATTTCCAATTCCCATCGGGAATTTACCATATCTTAACATCTTCCATGAATTATTAACAGTTATTGGTACAATCAGTGCTGAGGGTGTTTTTTTCATTAAAACCTCAAGCCCTCTGGTTCTAAAAGGCTTTGGAGTACCATCTTTGCTACGTGTTCCCTCAGGAAAAATAACTGCTGCATGTTTAGAGCTTTCTATGTATTCTCCAAATTTCATCATTTTTGGGAATGCTTGGCGTGGATTTTTACGATCGATTAAAACCGAACCTCCATGACGTAGGTTATATGAGACACTTGGTATGCCTTTCCCTAATTCTTTCTTCGCCACAAATTTCACATGGTGTTTTCTCATGTACCACATAATTGGTGAAATATCATACATGCTTTGGTGGTTTGAAACTATAAGTAAAGGTCTTTCTGTTGAAATTTGATGTGGATTATTAAATGTAAATCTTGTGCCCAAAACATTGAGGGAGCGCATTAAAAAAAACTGTAACCAATCTACACTGATTTTGTGTGCTTTGTAACCAAAAATATTATGACACACCCATTGAATTGGGTGGAAAACAACTAACGTTAACCCAAAACAAATAAAATATAAAACCGTGAGTGGATAGGCTAATAGTTTTCTCATATAACAAAAGTAAATTAATGACTTATAAGCACAAAAAAACCACGATAAAATCGTGGTTTAACTTTTAGTCTCCCAAAAAAGGATATAAATTTCTTAACAATGCTCATTATAAGCATCCATAAGGTTCTCTGCAATTAACTCTGCAGGTCTCCCTTCAATATGGTGACGCTCTAACATGTGTACCAATTCACCATCTTTAAACAAAGCAATACTTGGTGAACTTGGTGGAAACGGAACCATATGCTCTCTAGCTTTATCTGTTGCCTCTCTGTCAACACCTGCAAAAACGGTTACCAAATTAGATGGTTTTTTTGCATTATCTAAACTCATGCGAGCACCTGGCCTAGCATTTGCTGCGGCACAACCACAAACCGAATTTACGACTACTAACGTTGTACCTTCTTTTGCAATTGCTTTATCTACGGCTTCAGCTGTTTGTAATTCTTCAAAACCAACATTGGTTAAATCTGCACGCATTGGTTTTACTAATTCTGCTGGATACATATTTTTATCTTTTTTAATTAATCATTTTTTGAACTGCAAAGATAATGAAAATTAGTGGCTTGCCATTGGTATTTGGTTGGTAGTCTAAATAGCATGATTGTACTTTTCTATAGTAACAAATTCAATGTGTATTCTACTTACAATTAAGTATATTTGGTTTCAAAAATAACAGTGAATTTATGAGTTTTGCAAAATGGATAGGTGGTGCTTTAGGCTGGTCTTTTGGTGGTCCAATTGGTGCTATTATAGGGCTGTCTCTTATACACATCTCCGAGCCCACGAGACCGAGGCTGATCTCG
>CAJXVG010000232.1 GCA_913061495.1 uncultured Winogradskyella sp. | reverse complement strand
CTACACGTAAGGAGTCGTCGGCAGCGTCAGATGTGTATAAGAGACAGCAATTATACGTCTAATTACATAAACTATAGAAAGGATTACAGAAACAAAAGATAGAATTATAGTAAAAAGATTGTTCTCGTTAGCGTAGTGCTCATCTAATTTTACTCCAGCGTAGCTACCAATACCAATAATGGCAAACATTTGTATGCCTATGCTTGAATATTTTGCATAGGTATTAAGCCGGTCTTTCTGATTTTGTTGTGGAGACTTCTTGTTTTGGTTTGGTTTGCTCATTAGAATTAGAAATTGATTTTACATCGCCCTTCATACTACAAGTTGCATTGAAACTAGCGCCTGGTTCCACAGCTAATTTTGTAGTTTGTACTTCGCCTTCAATGTGAGCTGTGGATTTTAAGGATAAGGTACCTGAAAGGATTAATTTACCGGAAAATTTACCTTCAAAATCGGCATTTTCCCCAGTTAGGGTTCCTTTTATAAAACCCGATTTGCCTACTACAACTTTTCCTGATGTTTTAACATTGCCTTCAACCGTACCGTCTATTCTAAATGGGCCCTGACTTGCTATATCACCAACAATTTTAGTGCCTTGAGCTATAATGTTTTGAGATGTGCTTGTTTCCATAGTTTTTTGGTTTTTTGGTTTTTTTGTGTCTGAGGAAAACATGAGAATTTGTTTTTAAAATTATTGGAGCTTTAGATATGCATTTAAATTTTTATGGCGTTGAATAATAGCATAGTTAGGTGAAGAAATAGCAATATAATCTTTTGTGATTTTTGGTTTTACAGGTCGGCCTTTGTTGTCTTTTTCATCAGATTGGAGCAATTCTGCAAATCCAGATGCTCCACCAACACTTTTTAGACCATGGACCACTACAAAGGTTGTATTCTCATCGTATACATCTTTTGAAGTTGACAAGTCAAAGTATTTTATTTTTTCAACCTCTTCATTCAATGTTTTTACAAAAGCGTCGATATCTTCTTCCGAATTATTTTCAAACTGATAAATCACATTAAAGTTTTCCGCTTTGTCATCGCTTACAAACTCTTTTTTTGCCAAAACAGGAATGGCATTTTGTATAATTTGTTGCGCTTTTTTACCTTCTTCCGTATTTCCATAGGTTAAAACAATGTAGTTGATACCCTCTTTATAAGCTTCAAACCCATAAAGTCTCCCTTGCGCAGAAGCTTTTAAAATTTCAAATTTTGGAACGATTGGGTCTCCTTCAAATTTTTTAATTTGGTTTTCCGCTTCAGCAATAACCTCAGCATACTTCTGGTTCTCAAACTGTCTATAGAGATTTGTATAGATTACCTCAGGACTGTTTTCGTCTTTTGATAAAGCAGACTGAGGATTCAGAAGAATTTCTGCATAACGGGAGTCTGGATAGTTTTGAATGATATCAGTTTTAGTGATTTGCGCTTCCCCATTCATGCCCAACTCCTCATAAATTCTATATAAGTTATATTTTGAAGGCAGAATCAATCGGTCTTCTGGATTGTTCTTTAATAAAGTTTCCAATTTAGATTGCGCCAACTCTAACTCCTTAAATTTTTCCTTATAAATTATTCCAAGTTGGTAGTAAGCATAATTACGCTCCTTAACAATACTGTCAATTTCTTTTTGTTCTGTTGGAAGCGTTGCCAAATAAGTTTCAGGATTATATTTCTCTGATGTAGCTACAGCTGCTGTGCTTTCACTTTTTTCTAAGGTGTTAGTGCTAGATCGCTTATTTGAAAACCTCCAATTATCTTGAAGTTCACGATCTCCCCAAATTTTAAGAAATTCATTTTTTCCATAGGCAACCGTTGTAGGGTTGTAAAAGTAGAAACTACTTGCTCTATTGGGATTGCTTTTACCACCTATTTGACGTGACGAAACAGCATTGAGTTTTGAATTTGTATTGTTTGTAATAGCAGAAGATTTGCCCTGATTTTTTTCTAAAGCTTCTTCTTTTTGCTTTTCTGCTTCAAGCGCTTTGGCCTTCATTCTATCTGTCATATCAGTGAAAATTGCCATTTGTTCTGCCTTTGGAAGGCTAATAATATTTAAAATACTATCATTAACTTGCGCTATGCCTTCGTAATAAATGACATCGTCTAAATTTTCGCGTTTTCTCTTTATGACTCTATAAGGCGTAGTATTAGTGGTCATAGCCGTCATTGTACTGTCGTAATATGAACCAGCGGTTTTATAAATATTACGATCAAAATACATGTCGCCCAAAGTTTCATAATTGAGTGCAGACAAATATTTATCGGATCTTCCTACACGAAGCGACTTATTGTAATAAATTTCTGAAAGACTGTCTGAGGCTTTGTTTCTGTAGTACTCTGCTATACGATAATAAATTTTGTCTAAAAAAGGTCTGTTTTCTCGGTTTTCTTCAAGCTCTGCTAAATATTCTTCAAATTCAATTAAGTTACCATTTTCAATATCAAAGTTATTGGATTTTGCAATATGTGCATTGACGTAAAACGCTCTTGGGATTTTACGATGCATATCTATGATTTTATCGAACTCCAAATTTGCACTATCCTTTTTTCCAAATTCATTATAAAGTTGACCTCTTATATAATGATATCTTGCCTTCTCTCTCTTAATTTTGGTGTTTTTGGCTGCAATACCCAACTGCACCAAAGCACTGTCTTTAGATTTGGTGTTAATGTAAGCTTGTGCTAAAGTTGCTGTTGCATCTGCCAGGTCTTGATCCTCTAATTCTTCCTCTTCAAGAAGGCGCTTTAACTTTTGTATGGCGACCACGTCATTGTCTAAACGCATATTGGATTTCTCCCTCCAGATTTTAACTTGGTTGATTTTATCACTGGTTGGGTATTTGTTCATTATATTATTAAATGCCGCCAGAGCTGGCACAAAACGCTGATCATAATACCTGGCTTTTCCCAATAACAGATAAGCTTCATCAATTTGATAGTTTTTCTCTTTACCGTTAATGTTCATGCCATGTTTTTGAATGGCCTTTATGGCTTTCTCCTCAGCCCGATCAAAATCTTCATTTTTATTTTCGCCAGGTAGAAAGATCTCTTCGCTTACCTGCATACGCTCAACTGGGAGAAGCTCCCAAAAATTTTCGGTAAAGGCATTATTTACTCCTTCTACACCACGATCTAAAGCTATATTTCCGTTATAGAGAATATTATATTTGGTGCCTAAGGCATGGAAATTACGGTTAAGAAATTTGTCTTTTTTGCGCGAACAACTTTGAGCAATCATTGCCACACAGAAAAGGGATAGTATTATTTTGTAATAGGTTTTCAACGTTGGTTCTCTTTGGTTTATAGATAACTAATATGTGTTGAATATATTATGTTCTGTGGTAAAAATACGTATCTTTTTGAATAATGGATTATTTGAAGTTTAAAACTTAAACCATACAACCTCATAAAAAAAATGTAAAAAGCTCGTAATAGTTTCAATTACGAGCTTTTTAATACTATATAGTTCTTTTACTCTTCTTCTTGTAAAACAGCTGCAGAACCAGAAAAATGTGTTTCCAATTCTTTTAAGGTTGCAGTACTTGTTTTTAAATCTTTAACTATTTCGCCTTTTTCTAATACTACAATACGCTCGCAAACATCGGTAACGTGCATTAAATCGTGGCTGGAAACTAAAACTGTTACTCCTTGTTTTTTTGCCAAATCTTTAATGATTTGCTTTAAACGGATTTGGGTCGTTGGATCTAAATTGGCAAACGGCTCATCTAAAATTATAACTTCAGGGTTACCGATGAGTGCAGCTACAATTCCTGCCTTCTTTTGATTTCCTTTACTTAAATCACGCAAATATTTTTTTTGGTTGAGAATTTCGCCATGGAAAAAATCTTGAAATTGTGACAGCAATGCATTAACATCTGCTCTGTTTTGTCCTCTCAGTTCTCCTATAAAGTAAAAGTATTCCTCTGGTGTTAAGTAGCCAATTAAAAATGTTTCATCTATAAAAGCTGAAGTAAACGGTTTCCAGTCTTCACTTTCATTAACCAAAACATCATTGTTTTTTATATGCCCAGTTGTTGGCTGAATTAAGTCTAACAATAAACTGAAATACGTGGTTTTACCAGCACCATTATTGCCTACAAGTCCAAAACTTTGTCCTTTAGGAACCTCTAAACTATCGATTTTTAAAACCGTGTTGCTATTATATGTTTTTGATAAGTTTGATGTAATAATCCTGTCTCTTATACACATCTCCGAGCCCACGAGACCGAGGCTGATCTCG
>CAJXVG010000231.1 GCA_913061495.1 uncultured Winogradskyella sp. | reverse complement strand
TCTACACGTAAGGAGTCGTCGGCAGCGTCAGATGTGTATAAGAGACAGATATGGGAGCTGCAATGCAAAACGGTGTTGGTGGACATGCAGGTATATTTAGCAATGCCAATGATGTAGCTAAAATTATGCAGATGTATTTACAAAAAGGCTATTATGGTGGCAGGCGTTATTTTACAAACGAAACTATAGATAAATTTAATACCTGTTATTATTGCCATGCAGATAATAGACGCGGAGTTGGGTTCGATAAACCTCAGTTAGGAGAAGAAGGGCCAACATGTGGTTGTATATCAATGACGAGTTTTGGTCATTCAGGTTTTACGGGAACTTACGCTTGGGCAGATCCTGAGGAAGAAATTGTGTATGTTTTCTTGGCCAATAGAACATATCCAGAAGCGGGAAAAAATACACTTCTGCGTGAAAACATAAGAACAGATATACAACGATTAATTTATGAAGCTATCATTGATGTTGAAGAATCCGCAACTTACGTTAAAACCAACTTAAATTAAATAATCAACGTAACAAAACTGTTAACTTTAAGGCTTTAAAAATTTATCATGAAAATAGGAATTGTATGTTATCCAACATTTGGTGGAAGTGGAGTCGTAGCTACAGAATTAGGCTTGGAACTATCTAAGCGAGGTCACGAAATTCATTTTATTACGTATCGTCAACCTGTCCGTTTAGAGTTATTGAGTGAAAAGGTGTATTTCCACGAAGTTAATGTGCCAGAATACCCATTGTTTCATTATCAACCTTATGAATTGGCTCTGTCCAGTAAATTAGTGGACATGGTTAAGCTTCATAAAATAGAGGTGTTACATGTACATTATGCAATTCCGCATGCTTACGCAGCTTTTATGGCGCAACAGATGCTAAAAGAAGAAGGAATATATGTTCCAATTGTGACTACACTGCACGGTACAGACATTACTTTAGTCGGTAGCCATCCATTTTATAAACCTGCTGTAACTTTTAGCATTAATAAATCTGATGCAGTAACTTCTGTTTCTGCAAGTTTAAAACAGGATACCGAACGATTATTCAACATAAAAAAAGATATTCATGTAGTACCAAATTTTATTGATTTGGAAAAATACAATCACGAATTTACCGATTGCCAACGTGATATGATGGCAGAACCAGAAGAGCGGATTGTAACACACGTGAGTAATTTTAGGGATGTTAAGAATATACCAGATGTGGTTGAGATATTTTATCGTATTCAAAAAGAAGTGCCATCTAAATTAATGATGGTAGGAGAAGGTCCAGAACGTAAGCCAGCAGAAGAACTCGTTGAAAAGCTAGGAATTAAGGATCGTGTGGTTTTCTTTGGAAACAGTAACGAGGTAGATCGTATTCTATGTTTTAGTGATTTGTTTTTGTTACCATCGCAAACCGAAAGCTTTGGATTGGCAGCATTAGAAGCTATGGCAAGTAGTGTTCCTGTTGTGTCCACAAATTCTGGTGGATTGGGAGAAGTAAACACAGATGGCTATTCAGGGTATTTGAGTGATGTTGGTGATGTTGCTGATATGTCTGCGAATGCCATTAAAATTTTGAAGGATAAGAATACTCTAAAAACATTTAAGCTCAATGCCAAAGCACAATCCCAAAAATTTGATTTAAGAGCTATTGTTCCGCAATATGAAGCTATTTACAAGGAAACATTAAAGAAATTTTTGGTTGTTTAATTTGTATTTCTGTTTTTAACTCACCAACTCAATTATCCCCTTTTTCCTATTTTATAGTAGTAATAACCTGTTTATCTATAGGTTTAAACAAAAAGCCGTTTGTGGTAAACTAAGTTGCTGATTTGAATTTTACTGTGAATTATTCACGCATTTATCTGATTTTCCTTTGTATTTGTATTGGTTTTTACCTTAGTTATAGTCGGCATATAGTCGGCATATAGTTGGTATATATATGGGATAGTTATGCTTGGGCTATGGGTGTTTTTAGCTTGATATTGCTGGGTTTGTGTATTTATTGACCGTGATCGGGTAAGGTTTTGGGATGGTTGTTGGTGATGTGAAGGTTTTGGGACAGTGTTATTTTTATTGGTCAAGGCTAAGAGGAGCGGAGTGATTAGGTTACTGAAACAACTGACTTACCTGTTTACTTTAGAGTTGATAATACACAGCGGTTTTTATTATTGTCTTTATAACAAAACCGCTGGTTTTATCTTATTAAACTAATCCGTACTTTCTTCCATGGTGTGATATACGTTTTGCACATCATCATCTTCTTCAAGTTTTTCGAGCAGTTTTTCTACGTCTTCAGCTTGTTCTGGAGTGATTTTTTTTGTGACTTGTGGGATACGTTCAAAACCAGAGGATATGATTTCTATATTGTTGTCTTCTAGATAGGATTGTATGTTTCCGAAACTTTCGAATGGAGCATAAATCATTACGCTGGTTTGTTCTTCACCGTTTTCATCTTCGTCGGTGTCTTCAAAAATTTCTTCGACACCAAAATCTATAAGTTCTAATTCTAGTTCTTCTAGGTCTAAATCTTCTCCTTTAATCTTAAAGTTGCAGGTATGATCGAACATGAAAACAACTGAGCCAGATGTGCCCAAACTGCCATCGGTTTTATTGAAATAGGAGCGGACATTGGCTACTGTACGTGTATTGTTGTCTGTTGCTGTTTCTATGAGCACGGCAATACCGTGTTGTGCATAACCTTCGAAAACAACCTCTTTGTAATCGCCTTGGTTTTTGTCACTAGCCCTTTTTATGGCTCGCTCAATATTGTCCTTTGGCATGTTTACAGACTTGGCATTTTGTATTACTGCACGTAGCCTGGAGTTGGTGTCGGGATCTGGTCCTCCTTCTTTTACTGCCATTACAATGTCTTTGCCAATACGTGTAAAGGCTTTGCTCATTGCTGACCAACGTTTCATTTTCCTTGCTTTTCTAAATTCAAAAGCTCTTCCCATAATTGAAGTTAATGTGTTATTAAATATATATTCTTTATAAAGTAGATAAACTTTAGTGTAACAAATTTAAAGAATTCCTTTAATCGTTTGGAATATGTTTAGACAAAAAGTTTTGATTGCTATTGTTTAAACCGTTAATGGCCACTTCTCGTCCTTTGTTGAGATCGCCATTGGTTTTGTTGTATGTTTTTACGGCATCATTAAACTTGTTTACCATTGCGTTAAACCCATCAATCTGTTCTTTTGTGCGTTTGCGTTGTGGTGTTTTTTCTAGTGTGACTTTGGTTTTTTCCAAATCTTCATTCAAGACTAAAAAGTCTGTCATGATTGGGATTTTGTTTTCGGCTTCATCAATAAAAAACTCAAATGCTTTTTTGGTTGCATTGGTAACGCTTTTATCGTTTTTGTAATGTCCTAAGGATTTTAATATGCCAAGTCCTTCTTTTGCACTTTCACTGAGTGCATTGGCATTTTGCTGAATTGCATTAACATCATTGCTCTCAATGGCTTGCATGAGGTAAACTTCATTAATGTACACCTTAAAGTAAATGAGGTACATTTTTTTGTAATAGGCGAACACCTCATTTGAAATGTTCATTTTTTTACTTAAGTCTGTTTCGTTTTCAACGATATTGATATTGTGCTTATTTGCAAAGACATAATAATTTGTTTCGTATTCTTCTTGAATTTGCTTCATCTTTTCGTCTGCCATTTCTTGTGCGAGCATGTAGGCTTCCATGGCGTCATAGGACTGTTCTGCAACAGCTTTCATGTCTATTATCTTTGCGTAATCATCATTGAGCAAGTCTTTGTTGAATCGTAAGCGTTTTAAAAGTTGGTTTTTAAATTCATTACCATCAAAACCATTGGCTTTAGATATTTTTCCAATAGAACGGTCTAAGGTTTTTATGAGGCTTTTTCTTTTGTTTTCAACATTTCTGTCACTTCTGCCATGTGCTATAGCTTTTGTGTAGTTCCACATTTTTTTGGTTATACCTTCTTGTTGTTCGCTAACAAATTCTAAATATTCTAAAGCTGTATCAAAACTTTGAGCATAAGATGTTAAGGTAATTAGAAAAAGCGCAATGGTGATTAATTGTTTCATAATGGATTTAGTATTTAAGTTGAATGATATCGTTAATGACATTATAGGCTTCTTGTATGTAAGGATCTTTAGTCAGCTTAATTCGGTATTGGTCATTTATGGATTTGTCGTCTAAATTGTATTTTAGGATATTTTCCGTGGAAATTGTATTGTTAACAGTCCAATGTGTCTCATTGTTATCTAACTGTCTCTTATACACATCTCCGAGCCCA
>CAJXVG010000230.1 GCA_913061495.1 uncultured Winogradskyella sp. | reverse complement strand
CGTCGGCAGCGTCAGATGTGTATAAGAGACAGGCTCTCTTCATATATTTATTTTCATTTTTAAAAGGTGATAACCTTTTTTCAAACGATCAGGTTTATTTTACCGAATTCGACTATAATGCATTGAGTTCGTCCTCTCCCGTAACTATAAAAGGGAATAAAATAGGTAAGATTGAAGAAATTAAGTACGATTTTCAAACCGGAAAAACACGCGTTTCCTTTTCTGTAGATCCAAACCTTAAGTTCTCTAAAAATAGTAAAGTTAGGTTATATCAAACAGGGTTAATGGGCGGAAATGCCTTAGCAATAGTAGAAGCAAATGATGGAGAGATTGCCGAGCCTGGTGACTTTATAGAATCTGATGTAAAACCAGGTTTAGTCACAACTTTAGAAGAAGACTTTTCGGGAATAAGCGAAGATCTGGGCACAACACTACGTACAACAGACACTTTACTCACCAATATTAACACATTAGTAGTTGATGATTCTGAAGAAGGATTAAAGAAAACCATTGCAGAATTAAATGTAACCTTAAAGTCTTTCAAAAATTTATCATTTTCTGTTCAGAATGTTATTAATGAGAATGACAAAAAAATAGCGTCATTGTTAGATAATTTAGACAAAGTAGCGAGTAATTTTAGCGAAGTTTCAGCAGATTTAAAAAATGCAAATTTTTCCAATACTGTTGAAAACCTAAATAAGACACTTGCAGATGTACAATCAATGCTGGCAACCGTTAATAATAGCGATGGTACAATTGGTAAGCTATTAAATGATGCCACACTTTACAATAATTTAGAAGGAGCTTCAAAAGAATTGGAATTACTGCTTTTAGATATTAAATTACATCCTGCAAGGTACAGACGTATTTTATCTAAAAGAGAAATCCCATACGAGCAACCAACTCAAGAGCAACTCAACAATAATTAGACGCTTTAACGCATGGAATATTTACCAAATATAATTTTTGCTGCTTTTCTAATAGTAGGCATAGGCTATTTTGCTAAAAACATAAATAAACTTATCCGAAATATTAAACTCGGTAAAGAAGTTGATGCCAGTGATAACAAACCACAACGTTGGAAAAACATGGCGAAAATTGCACTTGGCCAAAGCAAAATGGTAAAACGACCAATAGCTGGTTTTCTTCACGTTATTGTTTATATAGGGTTTATAATTATAAATATTGAAGTTCTAGAAATTATCATTGATGGCCTTTTCGGTACACATCGTATTGGCTTAGAGATATTGCCAGTTTCGGTTTACGGGTTTTTAATTGGTGCTTTTGAAATTTTAGCCTTACTGGTTTTGGTTTCGGTGATTGCATTTTGGTTACGTAGAAACATTATAAAACTAAAGCGTTTTATGGCGAATGAAATGGAAGGATGGCCAAAAAGTGACGGTAACATTATCCTATATTTTGAAGTTGTTTTAATGTGCCTTTTCTTAACTATGAATGCAACAGATATTCAGTTTCAAGAACTAAATTCAGGAAACATTATTTCTCAATATATGGCACCATGGTTTGAAGGACTTTCTACAAATACCATACATTTAATAGAGCGTACTTCATGGTGGCTCCATATTGTGGGCATATTGGTGTTTTTAAATTACTTATACTTTTCAAAGCACTTACATATACTTTTAGCTTTCCCAAACACTTATTTCGGAAGAGTGATTCCGCAAGGGCAGTTCAATAACCTAGATGCTGTCACAAAAGAAGTGATGTTAATGATGGATCCAAACGCAGATCCATTTGCAGCACCAGCAGAAGGCTCTGAAGTAGAAGAAGCTCCAGAAAAATTTGGTGCAAGTGATGTTATGGATCTCAATCAAATTCAACTCTTAAATGCCTATACTTGTACGGAATGTGGTCGATGTACGAGTGAATGTCCCGCAAATCAAACCGGAAAGAAATTGTCTCCACGAAAAATTATGATGGATGCCAGAGACCGTCTGGAAGAAGTAGGAAAAAATATTGATGCTAATAACGGAGAATTTAAAGACGACGGCAAGCAGCTTTTAGGTGATTACACCACTGCCGAAGAACTTTGGGCATGTACAAGCTGTAATGCTTGTGTAGAAGCTTGTCCTGTGAGCATTAATCCCTTGTCCATTATTATGGATATGCGTCGCTATTTGGTGATGGAGCAGAGTGCAGCACCTATGGAATTAAATACTATGATGACCAATATAGAAAACAACGGAGCACCTTGGCCTTACAACCAAATGGACCGACTGAATTGGGCTAATGAAAATTGAATTTTTATGAGTTTATCCAAGTTTGCTAAACATTTAAACTTTGGTCAAAATAAACCCATAAACAATTAAATAAATAAACGATTATAAAAAATGAGCGAACAACTTAAAGTGCCAACCATGGCAGAATATATGGCTGAAGGAAAACAACCAGAAGTATTGTTTTGGGTAGGTTGTGCTGGTAGTTTTGACGATAGAGCAAAAAAAATCACAAAGGCATTCGTAAAATTGTTGCATAGTGCTAATGTTGATTTTGCAGTGCTTGGAGCAGAAGAAAGTTGTACAGGAGATCCTGCAAAACGTGCTGGTAATGAGTTTTTGTTTCAGATGCAAGCTGTAACTAATATCGAAGTCTTAAATGCTTACGAAGTAAATAAAATAGTAACTACTTGTCCGCATTGTTTTAATACAATGAAAAACGAATACCCTTCATTAGGCGGTAATTACAAAGTTGTTCATCATACACAATTTCTAAAAGACTTATTGAAAGATGGTAGAATAACCATAGAAGGAGGTAAATTTAAAGGTAAGCGTATCACATTTCATGATCCGTGTTATTTGGGTCGTGCTAACGATGTGTATGAAGCACCAAGGGATTTAATCCGAAAGTTGGATGCCGAATTGGTTGAAATGAAGTCTTGCAAATCACGTGGTTTATGCTGTGGAGCAGGAGGAGCACAAATGTTTAAGGAAGCAGAACCTGGCAACAAAGAAGTAAATATTAAGCGTACAGAACAAGCCATAGAAACAAAACCCGAAATCATTGCAGCTGGTTGTCCGTTTTGCAATACCATGATGACAGATGGTGTAAAAAATAAAGAGAAAGAAGGAGATATAGCAGTCATGGATATCGCAGAGTTGATTGCTACTGCACAGGATTTGTAATGAAAAATGATAGGAAAACTAAGTCTTAAAAAAAGAATTCTAAGTGGCTTTATATTCGGTTTAGTCTATGCCATCACCATGGCTTTTTTTGATTATTTTACAGAGAGTCCTTTTAATTTTGGAAAATTTGTTTTTAACGGTCTTTTCTTCGGAATTCTCATGGGCTTTTTTATTGGGTTCTGTGGAGTAAAGAATAAAAAAAAGATAAGTAAAGATGTTCAGTAATCAACAATTAGATGTATCCTCTTTGCCAAAGCTTGAATCTATTGAGTTTACTCCAATCCCTAGAAAATATTTAATTATTTTGGTTACAAACAGGCTATTACTATTTGCCATGTTTGTTGCTTTGCTAATAGGTAGTAAATATGCAATAGAAGAAGATGGTTATCAAAGTAATTTTGCTATTGTAACATCTATCATTGCTTTATTATGGTTGGTAAATCTTATAATAGCTTTAGCTGGTTTTAAAAAACGTGGTTTTGTATTACGCGAAAAAGACATAGTTTATACCCATGGTCTAATAACCAATCATCTTGTTGTAATTCCGTTTTCAAGAATTCAGCATGTGGAACAAAAACGCTCCTTTTTAGCTCGAAAACTAGGATTGTCTAATTTAAAGATATTTACAGCAGGTGAGTCTGGCAGTGACTTAAAAATTAATGGTCTTACTGAATTGCAAGCTCAAAAAATCAAAACGTTTTTATCTGACAAAGTAGATGAAAACAGCTGAATTTTCTTCCCCTATTCGTCAATCAGTTAAAGGAATACTCATCATTTTTGGGTGGCAACTTTACAAATTTATTAGGCGCTTTTTTGTTATTTTCTTTGCTTTAATCTTTAGTAAATTTAGAGGAGGAAATTTTGCAGGTATATCTACCGAGTATATCATTCTTGGTCTTATAGTAGTTATTTTAGGTCTCATTGCATTCGCTGTGCTTAAGTATCTCAATTTTAAGTTTTATGTCACTGATGATGATTTTTACCTTAATTCTGGCATAGTAACTAAAGACGAAACAAGGATTTCAAAATCCAAGATTCAAAATGTATATATCAAACAGAATTTTTTACAACAAATTATCAACGTGGTTTCTGTCTCTTATACACATCTCCGAGCCCACGAGACCGAGGCTGATCTCG
>CAJXVG010000229.1 GCA_913061495.1 uncultured Winogradskyella sp. | reverse complement strand
CGAGATCAGCCTCGGTCTCGTGGGCTCGGAGATGTGTATAAGAGACAGGTAATGGTTTGCCCATTAGATAAGGTCACTCTAGCAATATAAGTCGCTTTGCTAAGTTTGGATAAGTTATAAACTTCCGTAGAATTATTCCCTGTAAGCCTATAAATCTGTCTGCCAGTAATATCCAATATTTCAACATTTTTAATTGTTACATTTTGATTTACACTAATCTCAACATTTCCATTCGGTAATTCTACAAGCGTCAATTGACTTGGCTTAATTTGGTTGTCATTGACTGAAAGCACATCGGCTCTAAATACAATCTCAAAACGATCATTGAATTCACCAACTTCTGAAGTAAAATTGTAATCTGAATCTTTTAGGTTGTGGATAATATTAAGCAAATTGTCTTTTAAATAGATGTTATTGGCATTTAAGAAACTACCTTCAAACTGCGCTATGGATATAGTATATAAAGTGGCAACATCGATGGATGTATTAAAACCTAATGTTATTACTTCATCACTATCTAAACTGCTTGGAGCTTTACCTTGAACTACTAATTTCTTATCACTTCCAATTATAGTTGAGAAGATTGTAGCAAAAGTAGTTGTTGACTCATTACGTTTAACATCATAATAAGTGCCATCATCACCATCAGTAGCTCCTTCTATATGAGCAACAGCGATCTGTTGAGCAACTCCATTGTCTGATCTTAAATTAATCCATAGGACTTGCTTGTTGAGTGAGTTAGTTCCTCTAAAAAATTGACTATTATTACTTGTAACTCTCATTGAATTGTTGAAAGTAATATTTGTTCCACTCATCGCTTCTATGAAAAACCCTTGTCCAGAAGGAACAAAATTATCAGGAATTAATGATAAATCCCCTCCGGCAGTATTTACTCCACTTGCTGTGATTACAGCATAATCTGCACTAGAAAAATTTTGAACTTGGCTACCCGTAGCATTTGAATCTGCAGGGGTAGCATGGTTCCACAAATAGATATTATTTACAATGCCAGAATTTACTGAAAAGAACACGTTAGTATCTATGGCGCTAGGGTATGGGTTACCAATAAAGTTCCAATCATTATAAGCACCTGAGCTATTATTTATAATTGGGGATTGTATTATACCGTTATTAAATGCGCCTAAAAAGGTAAATTGCTGAGCAGCAGGAAACATTCCAAAAGATGCTGCAAATGTTGCATAACCGACTCCAGGTATCATGGTACCTGAAGCGAATTGCCAAGCATTATTGTCATCATCAATATCATCCTGTCCAGAAATAAAAGTACCTGAATTACCAATTTCACTTTGTAAATCCACAAAATTTGCGGCATTGAACAAAAATCGTCTATTTTGAGACACATTAGCAAAAGTGTTTTCAATGGTTTCGTAAGTAACAGGTGAACTCCAGTATGTATATTCTTGGGAGCTATTTAAAACTGTTGTCATTTTTTGAACAGTGACTATACCATTAGCTATGGTGTTTGCAGAATCATTAATTTGTACAACAGAACCCGCGCTTTCTACAGTAATATTTCCATTAGAAATAATATCGTTTTGTATTTCTATAAATGTATCATTTGCAATTCTTAACGTTGCAGAAGTGTTTATGGTTAAACTACAAGCACTAAAGCTTGTTTGAAAACCACCGACAGAAGTGTCGTAATTACCCTCAATAACAACCGTTGTGGCCAAAGTTGGTAAAGTATTTTGTGCAGTGCCATCATTCCAGTTCCAATTGGTACCGTCCCAAGTTGCTTTGGTAAGATTGGTTGATGTGAGTGATATATTGTCAATGCCAATTTGATCAAAACCAGATCCAGAACCTGGTCCAGCATCTATTTCAGGATAAAAAATAATACCAACATTATTTACATTGTCAGGTATGTTTACGGTAATATTTGCCCAAGAAGATGTATTAGCAGAAATGTCACTTCGTCCTTGTGGTATTCCATCATAAGATATTTCATAGTCCAATTCGTCGGAACTATCTACATCCTCAGTGTAATAATAAAAAGATAATTCTACGTTAGAAAAAGCAGATACATCAATAGGATCAAAAATTAATTCATGTGTTTGGTTTTCGTGTCCAGCTCTCTCCAAGTCTGTTATTCCCCAAAAGTTTGTGTTGCTTTGAGCCGCTGCAATTGGCCCTAAACTGTTAGTAACAAACCAAAAGTTAGGTGTTTCAGCATGATTAGCTGTGTAATTCCACGTATCAGAAACCGCAGACTCAAAATCTTGAGCAGCTATTATTTCTGTAGTTGTTTCACAAGTGGTTGTTCCTTCTCCTTGCAAATTTATCAAACAAGACCCTTCATTAGAATCTGTATTTGTTATGGTAAGACTGTTATTAAAGAGCCCTAAAGCATCAGGTGTAAACCTAACGGTTATATCTTGAAAAGCACCACCAGCAATACTAAATGGTACTGCAGGTGTGCCAACTAAAGTAAAATTAGTGCCAGTTGCAAATGATAAATCTGTAATATCTAAATCTAAAGTTCCTGTATTTTGTATTCTAACAATCACATCTGAATTAAAGCCTATGTTTTGAGTACCAAAGTCATTCGTATAGCCACACGCTATATCTGTACCAAGTGGTAATTGTAACTGAATTTCGTTGCTTGCGAGGCAAGTGCTTGTGTGTGAGCCTAAATCAGAAATATCATCTTCAGCAAAGCAAGTCCATTCAGTATCAGGGTTAAAAACATTGCTTCCATCTGCATCTCCAGATTGAACAGCACTATTTCGTACCAAAGTTCCATCCTGTGTACCTTGTGTGCAAGTTGTGCCTGTCCATTCAGTACCTGGATCTAACCCAATTTGTCCAATCACATCTATATTTATATTATCGTTCCGTAGAACAACAGCATCATTTCCATTAAAGTTTAAATTTCCAGTTTGGTCTGGAGATATGATTAAATCTGCTGAAGGATGAGCAATTAGAAAAACATCAAAAGCTGAAATATTACCACTAAGTGCTATAGTTTGATTAGCTGTATTTGAACCATTTGAGAAAATTTGTAGATCGTAAACCTCTGTTAAAGTAACTGTAGCATTTGTAGGGTTATATATTTCAATATATTTATTACTGCTTGATCCTTCGATGTATTCAGAAATAAATAAATCCGAACATTGAGAATAACCAATTAAACCAAAACAAAAACAACAAAAAAGAAAGATAAGGGACAAGTATTTTTTTATCATGAGGGAATGATATTTTGGATTAATTTGAAGCTAGGCTATCTTTTATTTGGTAACCATACCACTATAAAGATGCGATAAAATGTTATATTTTAGCAACTTGAATCTACAAAAAACATATACTGTCGATGAAGCGCAAAAAAAATTGGAAAACTACTGTGCTTATCAAGAGCGTTGCCATAAGGATGTGAGAATCAAGCTAAAGGGAATGCGAATGATTCCTGAAGCGATTGATCAAATTATGGTGCATTTAATACAGCAGAATTATCTTAATGAAGAACGTTTTGCAAAATCTTTTGTGAGAGGTAAATTCAGAATAAAAAAATGGGGTAAAAACCGCTTGGTGCGAGAGTTGAAATTTAGGGAGATTTCAAAATATAGTGTGGATAGAGCTCTTAAGGAAATAGAGTTGGGTGAGTATTACGAAACCTTAGACCAATTGATCCAAAAGCGTATTGCACAAGTAAAAGAAAAACATCCTTACAAAAGGAAAAAAAAGGTGGCCGATTATTTACTTTACAGAGGCTGGGAATCTAATTTAGTGTATGAAAAGCTTAATGAATATCTATAAAAAAAGCCTTTTCGTTACAAAACGAAAAGGCTTTTTTCTGTGTTTTTAAATCGTCTTAGAGATTAAAACTAACTCCTATATTTAATGTAAATTGATTATGTATGTAATATCCTATCTCAGATTTATCATCACTATACTTAGCTAATGGAAAATTCGCTTCTGTATAAATTCCAAATCCATCAGAAAAGAAATAACGAGCTCCAACGTGGCCACCAAAGTTTTTAAGGCTTAGGTTTAAACCAGGATATAAATCAAAATTTTCATCAATATTTAAAACGTTACCAATGTTTGCATTAAACCTTGCTTTTAAATCGAAACGATCTCCGAAATCAGCATCCAATCGATCATTTATACCTAATGAATAAGTTGAAGAAACACCTACGGAAATATTTTCTCCTAAACCATAATCGTAACTGACGTTAATACCAGTAGCTTCGTCTTGAAGGTTAGCACCAACTTGAAATTTATTGTCACCTGCACCAGTAAAAGCTTGAGAATTACTAAACCCATAAGCTGTCTCTTATACACATCTCCGAGCCCACGAGACCGAGGCTGATCTCGT
>CAJXVG010000228.1 GCA_913061495.1 uncultured Winogradskyella sp. | reverse complement strand
TCTACACGTAAGGAGTCGTCGGCAGCGTCAGATGTGTATAAGAGACAGATTTAACGTATATTCTTTTGTAAATTCGTGCCAAACAATGCAATGTAATGGATATCAAATTCAATAAAAACGAAGATCACAATAAACTTCTACTCTCCGAACTAAAAAAACGTCTCGCTAAAGTGAAACTAGGTGGAGGCCAAAAAAGTATAGATAAACATCATCGTAAAGGAAAAATGACTGCACGAGAGCGTATTGATTATCTTTTAGATACCAAATCAAAATCTATTGAGATTGGAGCATTTGCAGGTGATGAAATGTATAAAGATTATGGAGGTTGTCCATCTGGAGGTGTAGTTGTAAAAATGGGCTACGTAAGTGGTAAACAATGTGTTGTGGTTGCGAATGACGCTACAGTTAAAGCTGGTGCATGGTTTCCTATTACAGGAAAAAAGAATCTTAGAGCACAAGAAATTGCTATTGAGAATAGACTTCCTATTATTTATTTAGTAGATAGTGCTGGTGTGTTTCTTCCTATGCAAGATGAGATTTTTCCTGATAAAGAGCATTTTGGTCGTATTTTTAGAAATAACGCTGTAATGAGCAGTATGGGAATCACACAAATAGCTGCTGTAATGGGAAGTTGCGTAGCTGGAGGAGCTTACCTACCAATTATGAGTGACGAAGCTTTGATTGTTGATAAAACCGGAAGTATTTTCTTAGCTGGAAGCTATCTGGTTAAAGCTGCTATTGGTGAGACTATTGACAACGAAACGCTTGGTGGAGCCACGACACATAGTGAAATTTCTGGTGTTACGGACTACAAAGCCAAAGATGATAAAGACGCATTGGATAAAATAAAATCCATTGTAGATAAAATTGGAGATTTTGATAAGGCTGGGTACAATAAAAGTGACTCAAAAAAACCCAAAGAGAATCCGCAAGACATTTATGGCATACTTCCAAAAAGTAGAGCTGATCAATATGACATGAAAGAGATCATAAAACGATTGGTGGATAACTCTGAATTTGAAGAATATAAAGAAGGCTATGGCAAAACAATTATAACTGCTTATGCTCGTATTGAAGGTTGGGCAGTTGGTATTGTTGCCAATCAAAGACAATTGGTGAAAACAAAAAAAGGCGAAATGCAATTTGGTGGAGTGATTTACAACGATTCTGCTGATAAAGCCACACGTTTCATAGCTAATTGTAACCAGAAAAAAATTCCATTGGTATTTTTACAAGATGTAACAGGTTTTATGGTTGGTAGTAAATCTGAACACTCAGGTATTATAAAAGATGGAGCAAAAATGGTAAATGCAGTTAGTAATTCTGTGGTGCCAAAATTCACCATTGTAATAGGGAATAGTTATGGTGCAGGAAACTATGCCATGTGTGGAAAAGCGTACGATCCAAGATTAATTGCAGCATGGCCAAGTGCAGAACTTGCGGTAATGAGTGGTAACTCAGCTGCTAAAGTTTTACTTCAAATTGAAACGGCTTCACTAAAGAAGAAAGGCGAAAAAATTACCAAAGAGAAAGAAGAAGAACTGTTTAACGAAATAAAATCAAGATACGACAACCAAGTATCTCCATATTACGCAGCTGCCAGAATTTGGACAGATGGTGTCATTGATCCACTGGATACCAGAACATGGATAAGTATGGGTATTGAAGCAGCCAACCACGCTCCTATTGAGAAACCTTTTAACATGGGAGTTTTGCAGGTGTAATATGCCAAAAACTAACACTAAAAAACAGCCTCTGTACGTAATATTATTATTAATAATAGCTGCAGAAGCTGTTTTTATTCTACCATTTGTTTTACAACGAATTTTTAGAACCACGTTTTTAGAATCGTTTTCAATTAGCCAAACAGAACTTGGCAGTTGTTTTTCGGTTTATGGTCTCGTAGCCTTCTTCTCTTATCTTTTTGGTGGTCCGTTGGCAGATAAATTCAAACCAAATCTGTTAATGGGAGTTGCGTTAATTCTAACAGCTTTGGGCGGTTTTTATTTGGCTACATATCCAAGTTTATACAATCTTCATTTACTATATGGATTTTGGGGGTTTACGACAATATTTCTCTTTTGGGCAGCCATGATAAAAGCCACAAGGATTTGGGGCGGAACCGAAAAACAAGGTATTGCATTTGGTTTTTTAGATGGTGGACGAGGTCTTGTGGCTGCTCTATTTGGTTCTGTGGGAGTTGTTATCTTTTCTATATTTATAACCAAAGACATAGAATTAACGACTGTTGAAGAACGACTAATTGCGTTTAAAGAAGTTATAAAATATACTTCAATTGCTGTTTTATGTATTGGAATCATTATTTTTTTCTTACTTAGATTTAATGAAACCGAAAATCTGAAAACTGAGAGAAAAGCCAAACTTCTAACGCTTAAAAACTTTAAAACGGTTATGAAATTTAGAGCCGTTTGGCTTCTAATGGTAATTATTCTTTGTGCTTATTACGGTTATAAAATGACAGATTTATTTAGTCAATATGCAGAAGATGTAATGCTTTACAATAAAATTGAAGCTGCCAAAGTAGGAACTTATTTACTGTATATGCGTCCGGTTATTGGTGTAGTTATTGGTTTATTGGCTGACAGGACTAAAGCATCGCTTTGGATTGTGATTGGATTCTTGTTAATGACTATTACGAGCTTAATTTTTTATCTCGGTATTATTGATGATTCTACCACACTACTCTTTGTAATATCTATCGGTACAATGGCGTTGGGTGTGTATTCTGCTAGAGTACTGTATTTCGCTACGCTTGAAGAAGCTAAAATTCCATTAGCGGTCACTGGTACAGCTGTTGGATTTATCTCAATCGTTGGTTACACTCCAGATATTTTTGCCGGATTGGTAATGGGTTATTTTTTGGATGCAAATAAAGGTGCAGCTGGATTACAAAATGCTTTTGGTATTATGGGTGTTTTTGCTGTTGTTGGGTTTTTTGCAGCAATATTGTTCTACATTCTTAATAAAAAAAGAGTTCTCAATTGAGAACTCTTTAAAAAGGTAAGAATATTAAAATACTATTCTTTTATAAATTTTCTAGTTTTTATATTATATTCATTATCATAGATTTTTAAAAGATAAATACCCTTTCTCAATGATGACAATTTGATAGTTGTACTTTCTGTACTCAACACGTTTTTACCTAATATGTCATAGATTTCAATTTTAGAAATTTCAACAGAAGTCTCAATATTTAAAACGGAGTTCGCTGGATTTGGGTACACATTAAATTCCACTAATTCAAAATAGTTAGTGCTTAATGCAATACTGTTTTGGTAATCATAGATTATTCGTTGTTGGTTATTGGCATTTGTTCTACTCAGCACTTTATTATAATATGGAAAACTCTCTACCTTATAATTTAAACCAGTAAAATCAATAAACGGATGGGCAATATCGTTGAGTTGTTCTGAAGTATCGTAACTATAGTTATGACTAGTAGTAAATCCTAAAAATGTTATTGCTTCCGTTAAGCGATTACCACTGGCGCTATAGTTGTACTCTTCTCTTTCATCTTCATTATAAGAAGTATTCCATTCCTCCAAAACATTGAGATTAATAAAACCATTAGCATCATACTCTACTCGTTCTGTATAGGTAACTTCCCATGAAGTTCCATTCCACTCATCATAAATTAAGTTTTCTAATCGATTGGTCCCATCGTATTCTATTCTATAACGTTCTTCGTTTTCATAGGTCGTACCATTCCATGTTTGAGCAATTACTGTGTCCAGCTGGCCACTAACATAGTTAAATGTTAATAAACCATCATCAATCCAATTAGATCCCTCCCAAACCTGATCAATTAACTCTTGAATTTCACCATTAGTATCGTAATTGTAAGTAGTTCTGAATTCACTTTCAAACTGAGCTGTTATAATGTCCTAAACTTGAAAAACTGTAATTATAGAATTTGCATTATAAGTGTGTAAATCCCTTAAAAAAGGTTCCCAAGAAGAGCCGTTATATGTTAATTCTGTAGAAGATACAAGCCTATTACTTGAGTGGTAAACGTAATTGTACCCAAAAGAATCTTCCCAAGCTGAACCCATAAAAAATTGTTCACTAGCTGACAATAGTTGTTGTTGTGAAAATGTAAAAATTGATTAAAATAAGGATAAGAATAAAAGTGTAGATTTTTTCATAAGGCGTTTATTTAAATTAAAATAAACATACCTATTTAAGTTTAAATATGTGTTTTTTGTAAAATAAAAGGCTAAATTAAACAAAGAAATACCCAATGGTAGGTATTAAAAAGAAAAAGAGTCCTTTATTAAGAACTCTTTGAAATCTGTCTCTTATACACATCTCCGAGCCCACGAGACCGAGG
>CAJXVG010000227.1 GCA_913061495.1 uncultured Winogradskyella sp. | reverse complement strand
CGTAAGGAGTCGTCGGCAGCGTCAGATGTGTATAAGAGACAGGTTTAATAGTTAAATGACATTAAACAAATCTTGAGAAGAAATCAATTTTCTATCTTCTCTTCACCTAAATTCTCGATGAATTTCTTTCTTATTTTTAAAACTATAACAATAATTCAAAAACCAAAAACAATGAAAAAATTAGAAGATTTATTTGAGCACCAATTAAAAGATTTATACAGTGCGGAAGACCAACTGACCAAAGCCTTACCAAAAATGGTAGAAAACGCAAAAGACTCAAAGTTAAAAAAAGCTTTTGAAGATCATTTAGAAGAAACAAAGGGACATAAACAACGACTTGAAGATATTTGCAGTGAATTAGATATTGATCCTTCTGGTGAAACTTGCAAGGCAATGGAAGGCCTTATTAAAGAAGCTGAGAGCTTTTTAGATGAGGATACTTCTGATGATGTAAAAAATGCTGGAATGATTGCAGAGGCTCAAAGAGTAGAGCATTATGAAATTTCTGCTTATGGGACTGCTGTTCGTTTTGCAAAAGAATTGGGGCACAACAATATTGCTGACAAATTGCAACAGACACTAGATGAAGAATATAGCGCAGATCAAAAACTAGATAATCTCGCTGAAGGCAGATTGAACGAAAAGGCTAAAGCCTAACAGAAGTTTATATCCACTAACGTAAATGCGTAGTGGATATTCTTTTATTGTAAAACACAAATATTTAAAAATAATTTTTATGAAAGCATTATGTTACCATGGCAAAGAAGATGTACGTATTGATAACGTACCAGATCCACAAATCGAGGATCCTCAAGATATTATAATTAAGGTTACATCCACAGCCATCTGTGGATCTGATCTACATATATATGGAGATTTAATCCCAACTATGAAAGATGGAGATGTTTTAGGACATGAGTTTATGGGAGAGGTCGTAGAAGTTGGAAAAGATGTTAAAAAGTTTAGTAAGGGAGACCGTGTAGTAGTCCCTTTTACTATAGCTTGCGGAAATTGCGAATATTGCGACATAGACAAATACTCCTTATGTGACAATTCTAATCCCAACGAAGAACTTTGTAGAGAAAATTTAGGTCATCCCATTTCGGGTATTTATGGGTATTCCCATATGTTGGGTGGATTTTCTGGAGGACAAGCAGAATACGTAAGGGTTCCCTACGCAGATGTTGGGCCAGTTAAAGTACCAGATTCTTTAACGGACGATCAGTCTCTTTTCTTATCGGACATATTTCCAACAGGATATATGGGTGCTGAAAATGCAGATATAAAAGAGGGAGACACTGTTGCCATTTGGGGATGTGGTCCTGTGGGACAGTTTGCTATTCAAAGTGCATGGATGCTAGGAGCTAAAAGAGTAATCGCTATTGATATTGTTAAGGAACGGTTAGATTTGGCCGAAAAAAGCAGTAAAGCAGAAGTCATAAGAACAGTTGATGCGGATGAAGTTTACGAAAAATTGATGGAGATGACTAATGGTCGTGGTCCAGATTGCTGTATAGATGCCGTTGGCGCAGAAGCACATGGTACTGAAGGTTTTAACAAAAATCTTGAAAACTCGCAGCCTAATGCTCTGGCTCAAATTTTTAAAAGCTGTAAAAAAGGCGGAAATGTCTCCATTCCAGGTGTGTATGTCGGTAAAGTAAACGACTTGCCAATGGGTGTTGCAATGAACAAAGCTCTTAATCTAAAGATGGGACAAACACATATGCAACATTATTTAGAACCACTACTAAAAAAAGTAGAAGAAGGTAAAATAGATCCTTCATTTATAATTACCCATCGTATGAAGTTGAGCGAAGCTCCGGAGGCTTACAAAAAATTTAGAAATAAAGAAGATGGCTGTATTAAAGTAGTACTTACACCATAAAATTAACTAAAAACAATTCAGCCGATTAAAAAGATTATAAATAAAATATACAGGAACATGGAAAATGAAAAAACAGTTTTAATCACTGGAGCAACTAGCGGTATAGGAAAAGCCCTAGCCCATCAGTTTGCAGCAAATTCCTATAACTTAATAATAGTAGGACGACATAGTGATACTTTATTAAAAACAAAAGAAGAACTTACCTCTCAATATTCCATTAAAATTTGGAATATAGAAAAAGATTTAGCACAAGATAATGCCGGCCAAGAACTCTATGACGAAGTAAAGCAAAGTGGCCATACCGTAAATGTACTGGTAAATGATGCAGGTGTAGGTGAAAGAGGTAAGTTTGTAGATATTCCTTTCACTAAATATTCTGAAATTATACATTTAAATATATTATCCCTTACGCATTTAACAAGCCTGTTTTTAAATGATATGGTAAATAGAAATGAAGGAAAAATTTTGCAATTGGGTTCAATTGCAGGATTTCAACCTGGTCCATTACTGGCAGTTTATCATGCATCAAAAGCTTATGTGGTATCGCTTTCTGAGGCTCTTGCCACAGAGCTTAATGATATGAATAGCGATGTTACTGTAACATGTCTATGTCCAGGACCTACAGATACCAATTTCTTTTCAAAAGCGAATATGGAAAATACGCGTGTGGTAAAACAAAAAGATAAGCTTATGAAAGAGCCCAAAGAAGTTGCTGAAGGTGCCTACAAAGCACTCATGGATGGTGAGCGTTTATACATTCCCGGAGCCACTAATAAGATAATGACTTTTATTAGACGAGCAATTCCTAAAAGTATGCAAGCCAATATTCAAAAACAGTTTTATGAACAAGTCGAAGAATAATAGACCGATAAACTAAATTACCCATAGATTATAATTACATGTATAAGTCAGATAAGTATAGTAAAACAGACAAACAATATATCTTCAATTTTATAAATGAAAACCCTTTTGCTACATTCATTTTGCAGGGAGAGTCTCTTTTGGCTACACATATACCTGTTATAACTAAAGGAGATGCCTCCTCTTTTACACTTGAGGCACATATTGCCAATATTAATCCTCAAGTTAATTATTTAAAAGAGGATAAAGAAGTTCTATTCATTTTTAAAAGTGCGGACCACTATATTTCCTCTTCTTGGTACAACTATAAAGATATTAGTACTTGGGATTATAGTGCGGTACACATTAATGCTAAACTTCATTTACAAACAAAGTCACAATTAAAATCATCCTTAGAAAAACTTGTTTACCGGTTTGAAAAAGACGTACAAAATCCTGAATTTTACAAAGATCTGCCATCAAAACTAATTCAACAGCATCTACCTAAAATAACCGGTTTTACAGCTACTCCTGTAGAAATTAATGCTATCGCTAAATTACACCAAGGCTTTGATGAGAAAAACATTAACTCCGTTATTTCTCACCTTAAAAACCAAAAATGTCCGATGGCAGCTAAACTTTCAGAGGAAATTAGTCAAGAAAATAAAGACAAAATTTTTTAAATTAAGAAAAGAAAGTATTAAACTTAGTAAAAATTGAGTCTCATGGACACATTAAATTACATAGAGTTTATTACAACTATGATATTAGCAATGATAGCTGGAGTTGGCATAGGTATAGAACGCCAAATGAAAAATAAGCATGCTGGTTTAAAAACCAATGCGCTGGTTGCGGTAGGAGCAGCAATATTTGTGACCATGTCACACCAATTCAGTAATTTAGATTATGTTGACGAAAGTCGTATAATGAGTCAGATCATAGTTGGAGTCGGTTTTTTAGGTGCTGGCGTAATTTTAAAAAATAATGGAAAAATTACTGGCCTTGCCACTGCGGCATCAATATGGTGTAGTGCAGGATTAGGTTGCTTAGCAGCAATGCAAATGTACTTTGAGTTAATTGTATCTACTGTTTTAATAGTTTGTATTAATTTAATTTTTGGGGCACTCAATAATTACATCTATAAAAAAAACAATAAGAATAAAGATTAATTATATCTCAACACTAAACTTCTATAAACACGAAATTAATAATAGAATTGAAAAACAAAAAAATCCTATCTCAGTGAGATAGGATTTTTAAATTAACGATTCCATGTTTTTACTAACTCCAGTCACGAATTTCGTTATTAACATCTTCCCTATTTCTATTGGTACGTCTTGCAATACTTTCAGTCATACTATCAAACTCACCGGTTCTATAATTAACATCATTATCTGTTAAATTTGGATATTTAGCGCGATAATCGTTTTCAATAGTATTCCATTTTCTTTCTAGATCAGCATTCTGGGAGCGATTTTCTTGTCTCTGACTTTGATTGTCATTTTGATTTTGTGGAGAAATCTCAGGTAATAATTGGGTTTAGATTTCTCAATTCCACTGCGTTTCATTCGAAATGACATTCAGATTGTCATTTCGACCTTGTGGAGAAATCTCAGAGAATAATTAGGTTTAGATTTCTCAATTTCATTGT
>CAJXVG010000226.1 GCA_913061495.1 uncultured Winogradskyella sp. | reverse complement strand
GATCAGCCTCGGTCTCGTGGGCTCGGAGATGTGTATAAGAGACAGATCATTATCTTTTCAAATCCTTTAAGTTCTTTAACTGGTCGCGTTACCGAACCAACAACATCTCTTATGTATAATTGAACTACTTCTTTTCCGTCGTAATCACCAGAGTTGGTAACATCTATAGAGGCAGAAATTTCACCATCCAAATTGATAGATGATTTATCTAAAGTTAAATTTGAATAATCAAACGTCGTATAACTTAATCCGTAACCAAAAGGGTATAAAGGTTCATTACGAACATCTAAATAATTGGATTTGAATTTTTGAAATTTGCCTTCTTTATTTCCAAGAGGTCTTCCTGTATTTTTATGATTGTAAAAAATGGGTACTTGACCCACATTCATCGGGAAAGTAGCTGTTAATTTCCCTGAAGGATTAACATCACCAAACAATACATCTGAAATTGCTAAACCTGCTTCACTACCAGGAAACCATACATTCAATATCGCAGGAACATTTTCATTCTCGTCAACGATAGCCAATGGTCTTCCTGTAAACAATACCAAAACAACTGGTTTTCCTGTTGCGAATAATGCGTTTAATAAATCTTTTTGAGCTTGTGGAATCTGTAAGCTAGTTACACTACTACTTTCTCCACTTAATTCTGCTGTTTCACCAATTGCGGCAACAATGACATCAGATTTTTTTGCGATTGCTAGTGCTTCACCTAATAATTGTTTATCTGTTCTATCATCTCTTGGAATATCCTTGCCAAACATGGTAACACGCTTTTCAAATTCTTCATCATAATCTACATTACTTCCTTTTGCGTATAAAATATTTGCTTTGTCACCAACTACAGTTTTTAAACCTTCTAATAAAGGGTTTGATTTTTCTTGCTTTGTAGCAACGCTCCAAGTACCAGCCATATTAACTGCTGAATTTGCTAAAGGGCCAACAAGTGCTATAGTTCCAGATTTTTTAAGTGGTAATATATTGTCTTCATTTTTAAGAAGCACCATTGATTCCGAAGCAACTTTACGTGCAAAACCTTTGTTTTCAGTTGTAAAAATTTCTGTTTTAGATCTATTTTCATCACAGTATTTATAAGGATCTTCAAATAAACCTAATTGATATTTTGCTGTTAAAATTCGTTTAACGGCTGTATCAATTTCATTTATACCAACTTTTCCTTTGTCTAAATCTTCTTTTAGCACTTTAACGAATGCGGCATTGACATCTGGTGAGTCACCTGCCATATCCATATCCACACCTGCTTTTAATGCTAATGAAGCGACATCATACTTATCACCCATACCATGAGCTATCATTTCGTGAATCCCTGTATAATCTGTAACTACAAAACCGTTAAACCCCCAATCGTCACGTAACAAATCGGTGAGCAACCACTTATTACCTGTTGCTGGCACACCGTCTATTTCATTGAACGAAGCCATTACTGAACCAACTCCAGCATCTACAGCTGCTTTATAAGGATATAAATATTCATTGTACATTCTTATACGACTCATATCCACCGTGTTATAATCACGACCAGCTTCAGGTGCTCCATATAGGGCAAAGTGTTTTACACAAGACATCATTGTGTGTGTTTTTGTTAAATCGCCTTGCTGATAACCATTTACCATTGCTTCCGCAATTCTTGCACCTAAATATGAATCCTCACCAGAACCTTCAGAAACTCTTCCCCAACGCGGATCACGTGATATATCCACCATTGGTGAGAATGTCCAATTAATTCCATCTGCAGTTGCTTCTTGCGCAGCCATCTGTGCTGTTTTTTTAATCATGTCCATATCCCAAGAAGCTGATAAACCTAATGGAATTGGAAATGTAGTTTCGTAACCATGAATAACATCCATTCCAAAAATTAACGGGATTCCTAATCGGCTTTTTTCAACTGCTATTTTTTGAACTTCTTTAATTTTTACGACACTTTTTATATTAAAGAGTCCTCCTACCTTTCCTTCTTCAATCTTTTTTGCAACATCAGAACTTTGTGCTTGACCTGTAGTAATATCACCTGAAACAGGAAGGTTGAGTTGACCTATTTTTTCTTCTAAAGTCATCAATCCTAAAATTGAATCTACTTGAGATTCAAAAGGGTTATCATTAGAAGGTTTTTTATTGTTATTTATGCCACAGGAAAGTATTGACATCAGTACGACTACTGCTAGTATAGATTTAATTTTAGTTGATAATTTGAGCATTATTTATTTTTTAGTTTTAGAAAAGAGCCATGTTAATAAATTGTCTTCTGCAAAAGTTGGATCCCAACTGTTATGATTTGCAAAATCATATAATGTGAATTTTGGAAATCCACCTTCATTGAGAATAGCAGAAACCATATTAATTGATAACTGTGGGTCTACAACATTATCTTTAGCACCATGAAAAACCCACAAAGGCAATGTCTTTGCATAATTTGTTACTGATGCCGGATTACCTCCTCCGCAAATAGTAATTGCAGCAGCAAACATTTCGGGTTTTCTATAGATAATTTCAAAAGTCCCCATACCTCCCATAGACAAACCCATAACATACACTTGATCTTTTTTTGCGTAAGAATTAGAAACAGTTTGATCCATTAAATCCATTACCAAGGACATTGCTATGGTAGGTCCATCTTCATATTTAAAATTTAGTCCTATTGGGTTTTTGGATCTATCAACATCTACTTTAGACCAATAATCCGTTTTTGGACATTGTGGGAAAATTACAATTGCGGGAAATGAATCTCTAGCTTTTTCGCTAAGAAATAAACTACTTCCATGTACCAATTGCTTTTTATTGTCATTACCTCGTTCACCTGCACCATGCAAAAACAATACTATTGGGTATTGTTTCTCTTCTGAAAAACTTTTAGGATACATTATACGATATTGTAGTGTATCCTTATCCTTAATAAAAAGTTGTTCTTTATACAAATTGTCTTGGGCTTGCAACATACTTGCATGTATTAAAACACAGACAAACAAAAAACGTTTTAAATAAATCATTCTTAAATATTTCAATAATTAAACCCTAGTGCATCTAAACCATTTTGAACATCTTCATTCTGCATAAATAAATTCCAAAGTAATTGAGATCTATAATTTTCTATCATAATAATTTCTGGCCCTTGGTCAATTGCTAAATAACGTTCTGTTACCCAGTCATTATAATGAGGACTGAATGCATCATAAAATCCCGCTGGGCCTAATAATATTTCATTTTTACTATAGAAGTAATGCATTGCTGCCAATGATTTCTCTGGTGTATACGGTATTGAACTGATTGCTGCCGTAGGTGAGATAACACCAGTATCATTTTCTGGGTCATGAGCATTATAACCCACAGACCCATCTGAATTTCTGGTGTAACTTGCTGTTAAGCCCCAACAATTCTCACCATAATCTATATAATTTCCAGGATTGGTAACACAGTATTGGTAATTAATATTAGTATGGTTTACATTAAGGTCCCAGTAATTTCCATATTGATCAGACAAGTTTCTCGGATCAAGCCCTAAATAAGAGTAGTGTGCCCAAAATAAAGGGCCAGTACCAGAGCCTGCATGGTCTAAAATCAATGGAGTGTTATATTGATTAGCAGATGTTACTATATTTCCATTATTTGCCCATCCTTGGTGGTATGCTTCTACCGGAATGGAATAATCTGGAGAAGCTGTCCCTAGTATGAAAGCTATTAATGTTTCGTTATAACCTCTTAGCTCTAAATTTATAGAGAAATCATTACTAGGACTCCAATGCCAATACAATGCATTTTGTCCTTGTGTGTACCAATCCCATTCCACTCCTTTCCATAGTACATCTGCTTTATTTGCAAGTGCTTGTTCCTCCGTTGAGCCATCTTTGTAATATTCCTTTACACAAATAAGGCCTTGAGCTAAAAATGCTGTTTCTACTAAATCACCTCCATTATCTTCTGGACTGAAAGGAATTACGTTACCGTTAGAGCCATTTATCCAATGTGGCCATGCTCCATGAAAACGGTCTGCACCTTCAAAGAAGTCGAGAATCTGGTTTAATCTTTCAAAGCCTTCAGAACTTGAAACATACCCTCTCTCAATCCCGACCAAAATAGCCATCAACCCAAATCCGCTTCCTCCTGTAGTAACTACATTTTGACTGTCACCTGGATCATTAGGGTGGTAACGTTCTCTTGCTGCACCAGAACTTGACTCAGCAAAGTTCCAAAAATATTTAAAGGTTTCCTGTTGGGTTAAATCCATTATTTCATCGTCCGTTAAAGGATCAACCGCTACTGGACCATCATCATCATTTGGGTTATATGGTTCTTGATAACCTGATTCGTCATCAGAACCACAATTAAATAAAGATAATACTACCTGTCTCTTATACACA
This sequence comes from uncultured Winogradskyella sp., assembly GCA_913061495.1. Classification (GTDB taxonomy): domain Bacteria; phylum Bacteroidota; class Bacteroidia; order Flavobacteriales; family Flavobacteriaceae; genus Winogradskyella. Next base: position 11 of record CAJXVG010000226.1, on the reverse strand, counting down.
TCTGACGCTGC
>CAJXVG010000225.1 GCA_913061495.1 uncultured Winogradskyella sp. | reverse complement strand
CGAGATCTACACGTAAGGAGTCGTCGGCAGCGTCAGCTGTGTATAAGAGACAGGAAGAATATCATGGTTGTGTAAAGCAATATTGCCTCCAAAATAATTGAGGTCAAAATATGAATCTGTTGTCATTTTTTTTTGAGAAAACGACAATAAACCTATTACAAATGCAGTATAAAACAGCCAGTTTTTCATTCTGAAATATTACCGGCAAATGTAACGCAAATATTATTTTATAAACAAGGTTACCACCAAAGAAACTACAGTAATGAGCAATAACTGAAAGGCAAACATAAATTCGGTTTTATATTTTTTCATGATTCAGGTTTTGATGCAAATTTCTTGAATATCTCTCAATTATATTTTACAACTAAAGCAACAAATTGTTAATTAATCATTACAAGGTTAATTGCAATATTAAATTAATGTAACTGACTTGCTATTTTTAAAATATCGGACAATACACCTCTTGCTGTAACCGCTTTTCCTGCACCAGCTCCTTGTATTACCAAAGGTTGGTTTACATAGGATTCCGTATATAGTTCAAACAGCGTGTCAGCTCCTTTTAATTGTCCTAACGGAGAAGCTTTTGGCTCGGAAACCAACTTCACTTCAAGTGTATTATTTTTAGTGTTTAACTCACCAACGTAACGTAATACGGACTCTGGTTTTTGTGCTCTTTTACTTTTTTCAAAAACAGGGTTTAGCTCTGTAACACGATGTTTAAATTGCTTTAACGTTGTTTTACCATTGAGTCTTTTAGGTACTAATGTTTCTATTTTAACATCACTCAACTCTGGTTTCAATCCCAACTCCCTAGCCAAAATCAATAATTTTCTGGCGACATCTTTTCCTGAAAGATCATCCCTAGAATCTGGCTCTGTTAATCCTTCTTTAGCCGCAGCATTTAAAATATTTGAAAACGCTTCTTCTTCAGCAGAAAATCTATTAAAAATATAACTTAACGAACCCGAAAACACTCCTCTAATTTTAGTTATATCCTCTCCTGAATTATGCAAATTTTTAACAGTTTCAATTACTGGTAAACCTGCACCAACATTGGTTTCATAAAGATATTTCTTATCGTATTTTTTCAGGGTTTGCCTGAGTGTATTATAAAATTCAAAATCTAAAGTATTTGCCACCTTGTTTGCAGAGATAATATGAAAGCCAGAGGCAATTAAAGTATTGTAATTGTGAACGAATTCTGTACTTGCAGTTACATCAATTGCTATAAGGTTTTGAAATTTTTTAGTTTTAACGTAATTGAGAATGTCTTCAATTTTATAAGGGACAGAAAATTGTTCAAAATCAGCTTTCCAATTATGGTCGGTATCATCCGTGAAAAATGCCAATTTAGAATTTGTAATTACAGGGATTTTTAGATTTATTTCTTGATTTTTAATCAGTTTAGGCTTAAGATCAGCAATTTGATTAATCAATGTAGAACCTACATTACCAATGCCGAATATCACTAAGTTTATAGTTGTCATTTGAAGTTGTTTTTTTATTAAAAATTGGGCGCAATAATTTAGTAAGCTGTTTATGTTCTATCAAAAAAGCATCATGACCATGAATTGATTTTATTTCACCAATTGTAACATTTTCTTTTACAGATTTAAGTTGAATAAAAGTGTCCCAATGTTCTTCTGTTTTAAACAGTAAATCTGTATTAATAGTAATTATGTGAATATGGCCAGTAATCTGTTTTGCTACCTCAACGAAACCTTCGCCACTTTGGGTGACATCAATAGTTTTTAAAATTTGATTCATCATTTTATATGCCGTAACCTGAAACCGTTCCGTGAGTTTTTTACCATGATGATTGAGCCAGCTTTCAATATTAAAATGATCCTTGTTTGCTTTTGTTCTATTAAATTTAGCGGTAAACGATTCTGGTGTGCGATAAAATGTCATAGCATGCATACGTGCATCTTCCAATGGTTTTGATGAATTATTTAAAATTCTATCTTGAATAAAACAATTACCAATCACCCAATCGGTAGATTTCCAATCTGCTGCTATTGGCACAATACAATCTGCTAAATCTGGTTTTAATGCAGCTAATTCCCATGTAATTCCACCACCAACTGACGCTCCAATTATAGCATGAAGTTTATAAATATTAAGTCGGGATAATCCTTCAGAAAATAACCGAGCAATATCACGAGCTGTAAATTCATTGTAATATTTTAAAAAATCTTCTTGCAAACCTCCAAATCCGTTGCCAGGGCAATTAAACACCAAAACAGAATAAACTTGGGTATCAATAATTTTACCGTCACCCACAATGTCATTCCACCAACCTTTTTTCCCTATAATATTAGAGTTACCAGTTAGGGCATGATTTATTAAGATAATGGGAGCTTCACCTAATGATTTTCCAAAAACCTGATAGGTTAAGCGATGGTTAATGGCTCTGCTGTTGCAAAGTTCAAAATGATCAAATTCTATGTATTGAAGTTGCTCCATCTTATGTTTTGTTTCTTTTGAAATAAAATGATTTAAAATCAAGCTGGATGAAAACTCACCCAACTTGATTAACAAACACTACAGATTAATAGCACTAAACCAATACAGCATTTTTGACATTCTGAAATGCTTCTTTCAGATCCGCTTTTAAGTCATCTATATTTTCGATACCAACAGAAAGACGAATTAAGTCCTTTGTAACACCAGCACTTTCTTGTGCTTCGTCACTTAATTGTTGATGTGTGGTACTAGCAGGATGTATAATAAGTGATTTAGTATCACCAATATTTGCCAAAAGTGAAAATAGTTTTGTTGTATCTGCAACTTTTTTAGCAGCTTCAAAACCACCTTGCAGTCCAAAAGTTACAATACCACTTTGCCCATTTGGCAAATATTTATCAGCTAACTTCTTGTAAGCACTAGTTTCCAATCCTGGATAATTAACCCACGACACCTCATCTTGTTGATGCAGCCATTTTGCAAGCTCTAATGCATTTTCACTATGTTTTTTAATACGAAGCTCTAAAGTTTCTAAGCCTTGTATAATTTGAAAGGCATTAAACGGACTCAACGCTCCACCATAATCCCTTAAACCTTCAACCCTCACTTTTGCAATAAATGCAGCTTCTTCCAAAGCTTCACTATATACTAAACCATGATATCCAGGTGATGGTTCTGTAAATTCTGGGAACTTACCATTTGTCCAATCAAAAGTACCAGCATCTATGACAACTCCACCAAGGGCTGTACCATTGCCATTGATATATTTTGTAAGTGAGTGAATAACAATATTGGCACCATATTCAATAGGATTTAAGAGATATGGTGTTGCGACAGTATTGTCAACAATCAACGGAACATTATAAGCTTTTGCTTCTTTGGAGATTGCCTCAATATCAAGTACATCTAATTTTGGGTTTCCAAGGGATTCGATAAAAAAAACTCTGGTGTTTTCTTTTGCCGCTTCCTTGAAATTTTCTGGATTTGAAGGATCCACAAATGTCGTAGTGATACCATGTCTTGGCAATGTAACACTCAATAGGTTATAAGTTCCGCCATAAAGACTATTAGATGCAACGATATGGTCGCCCGATTTTAATAGGGTTAATAACGATGTGGCAATGGCTGATGTGCCTGAAGCTGTTACAACAGCTGCAATTCCACCTTCAAGAGCGGCCAAACGTTGCTCTAAAATATCATTTGTAGGATTATTGATCCTAGTGTAAATGTTACCTGTTTCCGCTAAACCAAATAGATTGGCCGCATGGTCAGAATCGTTAAACACATATGCGGTAGATTGGTAAATGGGAACTGCTCTAGTTCCTCCATTGGCTTGAACATCATGTCCTGCATGCAACGCTTTTGTTGCGAATTTTTGTGTACTCATTTTTCTAAGTTTTTGAATTAATAAATAATTAAACCAAAAGCCAAATAAGCCTCGTTAGAAGCATACTTAATAGAAAAATGTTAAAAAGAAAATAGCCAATTACAGAAAAGTAATTGGGTTTTGGTTATCTATCCGAATTTGCGAGAAATGATTCGCATCCTCAAGTAGAATGTAGCACCTTCTTAATAAATTTAAGGGTTGCTAAGGCTTCAACGGGTCTATTCCCTCTGCCTTTCTTGATAACATTTCAGTAAGTTTTTGAACTTTGTGAGTACAAATATTCACTTATAAAAATTTAAAATCCAAATTAAAAGCAGTTTTTCTCAAATCTTTAACACTTTAAAAGCAGAAAAATTAGAGCGATTTTCAATTTCATAAAAAATAGATGTATTATTAAATACATTATGTTTTAAAGGGTGTAAAACTAAAATAATCATAATTCTGCACATGATACCCTATTTTATTTAGGGTATTTTTAAAAAATATATAATCTGTCTCTTATACACATCTCCGAGCCCACGAGACCGAGGCTG
>CAJXVG010000224.1 GCA_913061495.1 uncultured Winogradskyella sp. | reverse complement strand
ACGAGATCAGCCTCGGTCTCGTGGGCTCGGAGATGTGTATAAGAGACAGTCAATATGTGGTACGACTTCTTTTTTAAGAAAATCCCTAAGACTTTCCCTAAATAATTGATGTTCTTCTGTAAAATATAAATTAGACATTTAGTTGTTTTTAGAGATACAAATATAGCTTAATTATCTCGATTTTATGAATTGGGAAATCTTCAACTTTTGTTAATTCTTCTAGGGATTTAAAGCCATCACGCAAAGTTCGCTCCTCAATAATACGGTTTGCCACTTCATAATCTACATATTGAATGGTTACCAAATCGTCTCTAGTTGCTGTGTTTAAATTAAATTTTTGAATAGTTCTTGGTGTTTTCACGGTAAAATCATTTTTGATACGCTCAATCACTTCTGGTGATAAGCCATACACTTCGGTAAGTTGTACATCAGAAACAAAACCACCATTAAACTTTTCTCTAAACTTAACAATTCGCTCAGATAACTTTTCACCTACTCCATATACTTTTTTAAGCTGATTTGCAGTGGCTGTGTTCAAATCTATTTTCTGGGCATAGGTTTTTGGTTTGTTGCTTTTTGAAAACGAATTACTATATGAATTAGATTTTGGTTTAGGGTTTGTTACCCATTCTGGAAATTTAAAATAAGGTGAAATTTTTTCTAAGAATGAATCTGAAACTTTTGTAACGTTTTGAAAATCTTGTACTGAATTAACCCATTGGTTGGAGTCCCTAAACTTATGAAGCCTATCAATTTCTTCGTTAGACATTCCCAAAGTATAGCCTTTATAATCGGTAATATAATTTGGATTGAAAGGATAAATTTTTGGCTTTCGTTTTTCAATCTCGATTAATTTGAGGGAATCAAGTTCCTCGCGAAACACTTTTATTTCCTGAGATTCAATAATATTAGAATCTTCAGAGAATTCAGCAAAAACATAAAAGCATTGAAACCCTACAATAATCAATATTAATAAAAAAATCCCATTTCGCTGTTTGTTAGAAAACTGGAAATGGGATTTCATCTATAACTTATTTATGTTTATAGCTTTTCATTCAAATCTTCGGCACCTTCATCTATAGCCTCTTCTTTAACGCTTATTGCTCTGTAATACTTTTTAAGTTCTTTCTTTATAATTGGTGACAATAATACAACTCCAATAATATTTGGTACTACCATGGCAAAAATCATAGCATCAGAAAAGTCTATTACTGCACCTAAACTTATAGAAGCACCAACTACCACGAAGCATAAGAATAATAGTTTATATGCTAAATCTGTTAATTTGCCTTTTCCGAATAAGAATACCCAACCTTGCATTCCGTAGTAAGACCAAGAAATCATTGTTGAAAAGGCAAATAATATTACTGCAACAGTAAGGATAATTGAGAAATGAGGAATGACAGAATCGAAAGCACTCGCTGTGATTTCTACACCTTCCGTTATTTCAACACCATACTCCATAAAACCTCCATCAAAATTTGTAATAACAATAACTAAAGCTGTCATTGTGCATATAACTACCGTATCTACAAATGGCTCTAGCAATGCCACAATACCTTCTGAAGCTGGATATTTGGTACGTACTGCAGAGTGTGCAATTGCAGCTGAACCCACACCTGCTTCGTTTGAAAACGCTCCTCTTCTAATACCTTGTATCATAACACCTACCAATCCACCAGCAATTCCCAGTCCCGAGAATGCACCTTCATAAATTAAAGCAAATGCATCATCTATCAACGAAAAGTTAGCTCCCAAAATTATTAATGCAGCCAATACATATACACCTGCCATAAAAGGCACAATCTTTTCAGTAACTTTAGCAATACGCTTAATTCCTCCAATAATTACAATGGCAACTAAAACAGCCATCACAAGACCAAAATATAAACCTGCATTAGCAGAACCTTCTAACTCAAACAATTTCACAAATTGTGCTGCCGCCTGATTGGCCTGAAACATATTTCCACCTCCAAAAGAACCACCAATAACAAAAATGGCAAAAATTACAGCGAGCACTTTACCAAATCCTCCCATTCCTTTGGACTTTAACCCTTTGGTTAAATAATACATTGGACCTCCATATACAGTTCCGTCCTCACCTACATCTCTATATTTTACACCTAATGTACATTCTGCAAACTTGGATGCCATACCTAGTAGACCTGCTACAATCATCCAAAATGTAGCTCCAGGACCACCAATAGATAATGCTACCGCTACACCTGCTATATTTCCTAAACCTACAGTCGCAGACAAAGCTGCAGTTAAGGCTTGGAAGTGCGAAACCTCGCCATCAGCTCCTTCATCTCTAATCGTTTCAATAACATCTTCACCTTCATTTGGAGTACTATCTCCGTATAGTGTATCTGCGTTTGGCTTATCTTCATTAATATCTGAAGTTAAAGCTAAACCATCATCTCCGTACAACTTATCTGCACCATGTTTTTCAATATCTTCATAATGGCCTCTAACTACTTTTATAGCCGTTCTAAACCCAGTAACATTTATAAATTTAAAGTATAGCGTAAAGAATAACGCACCACCAACTAAAACAATAAGTACCCATGGAATTTGATATGTTTCGGAAAAAGGAATTTCATAAAAAATACCGTCAACGAACCAACCTGTGTACTCTTTGAAAATCCTATCGATTTTCTCAGAAGTGGTTTCTTGGGCAAAGTTCAATAAGGGTAATAAAAGTGCAAAAGTTGAAAGAAGATACTTCTTCATAGGAACATTAATTAGTTAGTTTTGTGTTTTAAAGCCGACAAGATGCTAAAAAAAATCGAATTTTTAAAGCTTCAGACGTTAAAAGGATATACTTGTTAAACTATATTGTACTCAGAGTTTAGTCGGTTAATTTGTTCTGGGCGCCCCAGAACAATGATTTTTGAACCTGACACTAACTTAGTACTTGCTTCAGGATTAACGGTATACTCACCTTTATCATCTTTAAAACCTATAACAGTGCAACCTGTCTTTTGACGTAAATCTAAATCGCGAATAGTTTTCACTTCATTTAAACTATACAATTTTTCTACTTCAACTTCTTCAATATTAATGTTGCGCTCGCCTATAATCCCCAAGTTATCAATAAATTCAACCAAGTCAGGAATTACGACTAAAGATGCCATGTGGTCTCCACCTATACGGTCTGGTAGAATAACATTATTCGCACCTGCAAGTTTTAATTTTTCGTAAGACGTTTCTTGTGAAGCTCTACTAATTATAGTGAGATCACTTTTAATTTGTCTTGCAGATAAAACTACAAAAAGGTTATCTGCATCACTAGGCAATGCACAGATTAATGTACTGGCACGCTCAATACCTGCCTCATGAAGTGTTTCATCTTCATTGGCATTTCCTAACACAAAATTTATATTTGTTTCCTGAAAGCGATTAATTAATTCTTTATCGCGTTCAATAATCACAAAAGGTTTTTTGTATGCTAAAAGCTTTTTAGCCGCCTGTTTGCCATTTCTGCCATAACCACAAATTATAATATGGTTAGACATGGCATCTATTTTCTTCTGCATTTTACGTTGTTTTATATCTTCGAGATTGTTTCTGCTTAAAATATATTCAGTAATAACCGAAATGGAATAACCAACAATAACTACACTTGTAAGAATTAAAAATATGGTAAAAATCTTAGATTGGTCGTCTAATGGATTAACCTCAGCAAAGCCAACTGTGGTAATTGTTATTACCGTCATATATATGGCATCTATCCACTCATAGCCTGCAATGGTTCTATAACCAACCACACCAATACACAAAGCGCACACTAGCAGTACAAGTGCTGTATATATTTTTGACCTAAAGAGTTTAAGTAATGGGTTATCTATATTCATAAATCAAAAACCGAAGAGCGTTTTGTGTAAATAATATCTTTTATTCTAATCCAAAATGCCAAAAATAAATAGAGTGCAAATCCAAAACCAACGGTTACAAAAGTAAGGTACATAAAAGATGTTCTCACAATTTTTGCCCTAATACCCAAACGGTCTGCAATACGTTGGCAAACGTAATAACCTCGCTTTTGAAAATAATGTAAAAGGGTATAGAATAAATTCATGCTGCAATTTACTTAATTTTTCACCACCAAACTATTACCTACAGCACATTGCAAGCATTTGTTTTTATCACAATATTCTTTTTTTAATTGTATTAATGCTTGAGAGGTTAATGCTGTTTTTGCCATTGGTTTTAGTTCTAAAAATTTAGAAATGATACTATTTTTTTCAATTTTGAGCATTTTAATTACATCAAAGATTTCATCTTCAACGGTTTTACCCTGTGATTTAGCATAACTGAATTTAAGTGGAATTATAGTGTTGATAATCAATAAATCTATAAAAGATCTGTCTCTTATACACATCTCCGAGC
>CAJXVG010000223.1 GCA_913061495.1 uncultured Winogradskyella sp. | reverse complement strand
ATCTACACGTAAGGAGTCGTCGGCAGCGTCAGATGTGTATAAGAGACAGCTTTTTCATTATTCACACATTAAATATATGCACAATGAAAGCACAAGTTAACGAAATAAAAGAGCGATTGCAATATTTTACGGGAACAGAAATGTTCTATCAAATCCCCTTACTAAGAACACGTTTTACGGACGGATTGAAATATTTGTCAGAAGTAGCAGAATGTTTTTGGCTCATTACGGACACTTCCGTAATTGCAAAAAGTCTGATGAACCGAAGCGAATTTATAACCATAGACTTTAAAAGATTGCCCGAGGAAAAACAAAATTTTACAGGATATGAAGCTGAAATTATTTATACAGATGGCAACGACAATATTTTGGAAAAACACGGCTATCGGGCAACCGATTTTCCGCTCGATGAATTGCGGTTATTTTTTGTAAATGATACGCTGATGTTACCAAGCGAATATTAAAAATTCAGGCTATGGTTTATCTCAATTTTACAGACTTGAGCGAGGAGGCTCAAAACCGACTTTTAGAGGATTCTAAAAAAGACGTGGAACGAAAATTTGGCGATGATATTCGCAAATACGTAAGGGAAAATTACACCTGTTTTGAAACGATGATAGAGGAAGAAGCATTACGAAATTTATATTCCTATAAGTTCATATTCAACATCTAATTTTCTAAACTTAATAATCAAGCACCTCTAAATTTTGGAGGTGTTTTTTCTTTTCAAGTAATTCCAGTTCAATAAAAAAACCGTATCTTTATTTCGCTGAAATTCAGCACACATAATTTATATAGCTACCCTATTTTTAACTTTCGCTGGTAGCTGTATCCATCTATATTTTACATATTGGAATTTCCGAATTCCTAAAAGGGCAATTGGCTTTTTAGCCAGATTGTATGAAATTTTTGTCACGCTTTGGCGTGACGAAAAGGAATAGCAAGAGGGTAACGGGCAGAGCCGCGTTACATATTCCTTTTAGCTTATAACCAATTGATTTTCAACAACTTGAAAATTAATGGATTATATATATTTCTTCGATTTGCGTCAAATGCCCTTGAACAACCTGTAAACAGGGATGGATTTACGTCAAATACACAAAAAAAGCGAAAGAAAATGGATTCATTCATCACCATCAGGTTCAAAAGGAAAACTGCCAAACGTTTTCAGGAATTTTCAAAGACACACTTCAAGACCCATACCGAAGCAATGGAAAATATCCTTGATTTTTTCTTCTATAACGAGATATCGCCAAAGGAAAAATTGGGTCCGACAGGGCGAACCATCGAAGCCAAACTATTAAAAAGAATCAATGCAGTCATCGCTATAATGCGTGATGTTGAAAAGACACAAACCAAACCCACGGTCGCAATGATTCAATCCCTTTTTGAGACAGAACAGCCAAACAAAAAACCGCTGATTTTAGAAAAGAAATATGCCGAAGAAAAAAAGGAAGTACGCTTCCGTGAAAAACAAAATCCAAGTAACCAACTGTAAATTTTTGAGCTATGTATATTACAATCTCACCTCAAAAAATAGGAGGTAATTATTCTAAAAGTTCGGCTGATTTTGTTGGCTATCTGGAGAAGGAAAACCAAGGATTGGAACAACAGGATATGGAGCATTTTTTTAACCAATATGGCGACGAGATTTCAGCAGAGGAAGTGGTCAGGGAAATTGATAGCAATACCGCAAAACTTGAAAAGCACGAGCCACGGTTTTATTCTATTATCGTAAGCCCTTCACAATACGAACTGAAACGGTTGCAAAACCATAATAAAGATTTGCAAAAATATACCCGGGAGATTATGAAGGATTATGTGGCTTCATTCAACCGTGAAATAAATGGGCGACCCGTCAATATCGATGATATAAAATACTATGCAAAAATTGAACACCAAAGAACCTTTAAAGGAACAGATAAACAGGTGCAGGAAAACCAGCCTTTTGCCACAAAAATACTTCAATTAAAAACTGAAGTCCGAAATGTGCTAGATGGACGAGCAGAAGGAAATGTGAAAAAATTGGAAAAAGAAATCGGGAAACTAGAAAGAGAAGCACCGCACCAACAGAACGGAAAACGAATAGTACAAGGAATGCCAAAAGCAGGAGACCAAAGCCATTTACATATTATCGTTAGCCGCAAGGATGCATCAAACCGATTCAGTTTGTCACCTGGAAGTAAATATAAAGCTTCCGACGTTGAATTAAATGGTAAAACGGTAAAACGGGGATTTGATAGAGATGGGTTTTTTGAGAAAGCAGAAAAGACTTTTGATAAGACTTTTGGCTATCAAAGGAACTTCGCTGAAACCTATAAGGCAAGAAAGGATTTCATCAAGAATCCGAAAATCTATTTTGCATCGTTGATGAAACTACCAACCAACGAAAAAGCGATTGCGTTCAAATTAATGCGTGAAAGTAATATTCCAATAATGCCGAGTATTCCGGTCACGCAGGCACAATTGGTAATGAAAATATTTAACAAGCTACGACGTGGTGCGGAAGTGGCCATCAAATCAAGTTCCATCGGAATCTAACTTAAAATTATACAAATGGACAATCTCGTAACAGTACTTTTTATTATTGGTGTAGCCAGTGTTGTTTTCTATGGAATATTTCGGGTTAGCAGATATGCATTTGTCGTCAATTTTCTATTGATTGGCGCTTTTGTGTATTATTTAAATGAACAATTACCATTGGTGCAAATAGCACTTTATTTTGTTTGTCCTCTGATATTAATTAATATAGGAATGTATGTATTCTTGCATAAAACGGACGAGCCTAAAAGTGGAAATGCCAAATATCAGGTCAACTTTGCCACTACAAAAGGAAACTTCAAACTGGATAACATCAAACGTGGTGCATCTATAATCGGTTCTGCGGGAAGTGGAAAGACCGAAAGTGTAGTCTATGGTTTTTTGAAACACTTCGAAAAAGAAGGGTTTTGCGGAATTATCCACGACTACAAGGATTTTGAGCTTACTGAAATGGCTTATCCCCTTTTTAAAGATGGTAATATCCCGTTTAAGGTCATTTCCTTTGATAAAATCATACATAGGGTAAATCCTATTGCACCACGCTATTTAGAGAACGAGGAAAGCGTAAACGAAGTTTCAAGGGTATTGATTGAAAACCTTTTGGAACAACGGGAATCTGGAACAACTGGAACGACCAAATTTTTCAATGATGCTGCGGAAGGCTTGATTGGTGGATTGATTTGGAAATTAAAAACTACCTATCCACAATTCTGTACCCTTCCACATTTAATCGCCATTTATCAATATCTGGACACAAACAGCCTTATCCAGTTTTTGGAAACCAATACGACATCGAGGGCAATGGCAGATGCTTATATAAGTGGAAAAGATTCTGAAAGACAGACCGCAGGAGTAAAAAGCACCTTGGCCAATGCTTTTAAACGAATTAGTACACACCGCATTTTTATGGCGTTGTCTGCGGACGAAGTGCCACTCAATATAAATAGTCCTGAAAATCCAACTGTAATTTCGGTCGTGAACAATCCCAAATTTGAAACTTCGTATTCTCCTGTGATTGCCACCATCATCCATACCATTACAAAACAAATGAGTGTACGCAATGCAAAGCCTTCTTTTTTGATGATGGAAGAAGCACCAACCATTCGTTTATTGAATATGCATCGTATTCCTGCGACACTTCGAAGCTATAATATTTCTACGATTTATGTGATGCAGGACAAAATACAAAATGATATGATGTATGGGGACAAGGCAAGCAAAGCGATTTTAAGCAATCTATCCTACCAATTTTTCGGTAAAGTCAATGACCCAGACACCGCAAAATATTACGAACGGTTTTTTGAAATTATTAAGGATCCTACCAAAAGTATAAGTCGTGGGCATAATTTGGATTTTGACACTAGGGTAACTACTGGAGAAAAAGAGATTCCAAAGATAAGGGCTGACGTGTTTTTTCGGTTGAAGCAGGGCGAATTTATCACTTATGCAGATGGGAAGGATAAGAAGGTGCAATTTAAATTGGAAAAAATCAAAAGGGAGCTTCCGGAGAATACCAAAGAATTTTCTAACGCTGATTTGGAGGCTAATTTTGAGAGGATTTTTGAGGAAGCGAGGTCTATATTTGAATAGTAAGGAAAAAAGACCTCACTTTCTTCGTTAACCTAAATATCATTGAGCTTTTCTGCATCTATATTGAGAAAAAGGATGGAATGAATCATCTATAATATTCCAAAAACCGTATCATTAAAACTTATTCGCCGATTAATTCATTACTATCTGACTATAGTCAAATAGTAGATGGTAAACATAAAATGATTCTTTTCCCCCAAAATTTTTTGTGTGAACTGAACTGTAGGTATTTTGAAAAAAACTGTGAAAACTTTGGAATTTTAAATATTGAAGAGTATTGATTCTGTCTCTTATACACATCTCCGAGCCCAC
>CAJXVG010000222.1 GCA_913061495.1 uncultured Winogradskyella sp. | reverse complement strand
CGAGATCAGCCTCGGTCTCGTGGGCTCGGAGATGTGTATAAGAGACAGTCTTTAAGGTGATTTGTAATATACAGTGAATCGTTTTTAAAGTCTTTTATAAAAATGGCATTCAACCGTTTTTTGGATTTATAAAGTTGTTTTACACCTTCAACAATTGCATTAAAAGTTTCAATTTTGGGCTCACCTTCTTTTAAAAAAGTACCGTATTCTCCACTTAAAAATATGTTTCCACAGAATAAAACGTTAATGTGATTTCTACAAAATAAACTATTTATTAATCGTCTAAATCTATCAGACATTCTGATATTTTTTGTAATGGTTTTAATACCAATAGTTACCAATTGTGTGTTTGCAAAGGCAACAGCTTCTCCATTTTTCAGAATAAAAATATAGTTGAATTCAATATCTGTGTTTGCAATTTCAAATGCTTTTAAAAACTCAGGTGAATAATAATGATTTGTAGTACAGCCCAAACATTCCCAATACAGTTTTGGAATGCTATCAATTGTTTGAAAGATTTGGGTTTTAAATGACACTATGAGGTACGTTTCGGTTTTAAGGTGACTAGATAAACACCTAAAAAGATGAGCAACATGGCAATAATTTTTACAGTATCAATAAAGTCTGCTCCAATGGATAATGCAAAAAGTCCAGCAATTACAGGTTGAAGATATACAAAGATACCAACGGTTGAAGCCTTTAGTTTATTTAAAGCCAAGGGATTTAGAAGGTATGTGCCAAAGGTTGCTCCAACAATAACAAACAAGACCGAAAAACTAATGTAAGGTGTAAACGTTTGCCACTCTACGTCCATAACATCATTAAAGCCAAAAGGAAACACCAATATTAAACCGAATAAAAATAACCATTTTATAAACGCAAAGGGATGGTATTTTGCCGTGAGTTTTTTAATTAAAATCACATAGATACTGTATGAAACCGCATTTATAAAAATGAGAAAATTTCCCAAAGGAACATTGTCACCAACTCTTGCAGATTTCCCATATATTGTCAATATTAACGCACCAACCAAACCGAGAAAAACTCCTAAAATTTTCAGTTTTGTGATTTTCTCTTTTAAAGTGATGGCAGATAAAACCAAAATAATAATTGGTATAACAGTCATTATTGAAGAGGCATGGATTGGAGTGGTATATTCCAAGCCTTTAAAAAAGAACAACAGGTTTACAAAAACACCAAAAACAGCAGCATAAAACAGTTTTAAAAAGTCTTTTTTTTCAATTTTTACTTTTGGCAAAAACAGACCCATCAACCAAAATAAAAGTGTTGCACCAGCAACCCTAAGGAGAACAAAGCCAAACGGCTTTATGTAGTTTTCGTTCATTACTATCTTCGCAAAAGTATAGTTGAGCCCATACAAAAGCTGAACCATAAATAGTGCAGAAATCGCAAAACCTCTACTGTTCATGTATGGCTTGTTTTGCAGCTTCAACCGTTTTTTTAGAATTGCCAATAAAAATCTGATCGTTATTGATAATCACAGGGCGTTTTAAAAATGTGTAGTGCTCTAAAATGTAAGATTTATAAGTTTCTTCAGATAAATTTTTGTCCTTTAAACCTAATTCCTTGTATAGTCTTGCACGTTTGCTAAATAAGCTTTCGTAGCTTCCAGAAAGGTTTTGCATTTCTTCTAATTGTGACTCTGTGATGGCTTCCGTTTTTATATCTTGAAACTGAAAAGCTTCAGGCAAATTCAATGTTTTTATAATGCGTTTGCAAGTGTCGCACGTGCTTAAATGATATATTTTTTTCATAATCTTTTTCTACAGATGTGAATGTTTTTTTAAATGTAATTATGTTCAAACTACAAAGTAACCTTATTTGGGTTGAAATTTAATTACATTTAAGAAAAATTAATCTTATGGACTACTCTTTTGATATTACACTAAAAAACAGAAAGCTTTTAAAGAGTTTTATTGAGAATTTAAGTTTGAAAGAATTGAATAAAATTCCGGAAGGTTTTAACAATAATATTATTTGGAATATCGCTCATACCATTGTTACACAGCAGTTATTGGTTTATAAATTATCTGGTTTGCCAATGATAGTTTCAGATGAATTGGTGGATTCATACAGAAAAGGCACCAAGCCAGAAAAAGATTTAAGCCAAGCCGAAGTGGATTTTGTAAAAGGACTTTTGTTTTCAACCATTGAAAAAACAGAAGAGGATTATAAAAACAAGGTGTTTCAAACTTATAATCAATATACTGTGACAACCAAAAGTACGCTAAGTAATGTTGAGGAAGCAATTGAGTTTAATAATTTTCATGAAGGCATACATTTAGGTTATATTTTAGCACTGAGAAAATCACTTTAAAACTATGGATTACTATTCTATTGCCACAATATTAATTGTGCTTTCGGCTATTTTTGGCTATATCAATGTTCGGTTTTTAAAATTACCCATTACGATTGGACTTATGGTTATTACCATAATTTTTACAGTGGTTTTGGTAATTATCGGGCAGTTTGATGATACATTGCTCTTAAAGGAGAAAGCCTTTATTTTACAAATAGATTTTGAAACTGTTTTGCTCGATATTATGCTGAGTTTTTTGCTTTTTGCAGGAGCTTTGCACACTAACTTCGATCAGCTAAAAGTACAACGTGCTCCAATTTTGGCTTTCGCAACTTTTGGAGTGTTAACATCAACATTTTTAGTTGGTATTGCCATGTATTACATTCTACAGCTTATTGGCATGGAAGTTAGTTTTATAAATTGTTTGCTTTTTGGCGCTTTGATATCACCAACCGATCCGATTGCGGTTTTAGGAATTTTGAAAAAAGCAGGAGCACCAAAAAAATTGGAAACCAAAATTGTTGGTGAATCGCTATTTAACGATGGTGTTGGTGTCGTTGTGTTTTTAACCATATTTGCTATTGCATCAAAACCAGATGCTGCTATAGAGTTTTCTGAAATCGCTAAATTATTTGGGCAAGAAGTGATTGGTGGGATTGCTTTAGGTTTGCTTTTAGGGTGGATTACCTATCGTTTAATGCGTTCTATTGACAATTACGAAGTTGAAGTAATTCTAACCATTTCTGCAGTAATGGGTGGTACAATGCTTGCACACCAGTTTCATCTGTCTGCGCCTTTGGCTATGGTTACTGCTGGTTTAATTGTGGGTAATGATACGATTAGAAATTCGGCAATGTCTAAAATAACGGAAACGTATGTGGATAAATTTTGGGAACTCATAGACGTGCTATTGAATACAATGCTGTTTGTAATGATAGGAATGGAAATGTTGGTACTTACTTTTGAAGAGAACTATATTTATGCTGGTTTACTAGCAATCCCTATTATACTAATGTGTCGTTATGTATCACTTTGGTTGCCTATAAGAATATTTTCTAAACCATTGGATTTTGTGCCAAAAACCAATCTAATTATGACTTGGGGTGGTTTGCGAGGAGGCATATCTATCGCTTTAGCATTAAGTCTTACCACAAGCATGCAACGCGAGTTGTTCTTGGTAATTACCTACATAGTTGTAGTGGTTTCTATAGTTGGCCAAGGATTAACCGTTGAGCCCATTATAAAAAGATTAACCAAAAAAGTAGTTTAATTCACTTTTAAATAAGGTTGAGCAACATCAAACGGAATAGCAAATTCGGTGTAACCTTGTGCATGCGATGCAATTTCGTAAACGTTATACAAAAGAATTAAGCCATCATTACTAAAGCCTATATTTTTTGGGAGTTGAAAGGGTTCACCAAAGAAAAAATCTTCAGTAATAGCATTATCATTAGCTTCAGATTTTACAGAGTTATTAAAATAGGTTTCAGCCAATTCCTTAAAACCAGTCTTGTTTTTAATAATTTCGTTTTGGTTGTATAGATTTCCGTTTTCTGGATTAAAGTTCAAAAACCTGATACTATCATTGCCGTGCGCACCTCCTTTATCTATGTAAATATTAAGTGAAATAGTAATTATTTCTGGGGATTGGTAAATGACTTCAGATTCAGCATTTAACTTCCAAGGCGCTGAACCTTCAGGGAAATCCTGTATGAACTCTTGATATTCCTTTTCAAAAGAACTTAAAGCCTCTTTGAGGTTCTCTTCATCTTTTACCTCTAAGAGAATTGATTCTACTATAACCTCTTCAACACTTGAATTTATGGCTTTGCCAATATCTGTATTTTCATTTGCTTTAGATAGCAAAATATTGATTTCAGATTCGGATTTAGGTGTAATTTCTTCAGTTTTAAAGGTGATAGGTTTAACCTCATTGTCACATGAAGAAACTAAGATTGTTAACGATAAAAAGACAACGATTTTTCTCAAGACTCAAAGCATTAAGTTAAACATTCACTAAAGGTATTGCTTACTTTTGAATACACCGAATTATACTTTAATTTTATTAACCTTAAAAAACGGGTAGCTGTTTAATAAGATATGTGCTGATTCTGTCTCTTATACACATCTGACGCTGCCGACG
>CAJXVG010000221.1 GCA_913061495.1 uncultured Winogradskyella sp. | reverse complement strand
CTACACGTAAGGAGTCGTCGGCAGCGTCAGATGTGTATAAGAGACAGGTTTTACCATCACCTTTGCGACATGATTGTAGAAGCTATAAAATCACTCACCATTTCTAAAGCAGAAATGCAAAAACGATATAAATTTTCTAACGTAGACCTAATAAATAATCTCGCAAAAAAACAAAGAAGCATTGTATTAATGTGCGCGCATTACGGAAGTTGGGAGTGGATTTTTATTCTTCAAACATACATAAAGCACAAGGGATATGCGATATACAAACGATTGGCCAACAAACATTTTGATAGGTTGGTTAAAAGAATTAGAGCTAAATACAATTCTGATTTAATAACCACAAAAGAAACCTTTACCATACTCTACGAATCTAAGAAAAAAGGAGAACTAACAATCAACGGCTTTGCATCAGACCAGTCACCAAAAGCACATAAAGCATTTCATTGGAATGATTTTATGGGCATTAAGGTACCAATGCACACTGGTGCCGAAATGTTGGCTAAACGACTAGATATGGCTGTTGTTTTTTTTAAGGTAAAGCGTATTAAACGTGGCTATTACGAAACAACATTTGAAACCATAACAGAGCAACCAAATGAGTTTAAAGATTACGAAATTACAGATATCTTCTTCAAATTAGTTGAAAAACAAATTCTCGAAGCTCCACAGTTCTATCTATGGACACACAAACGCTGGAAACATAGAAATAAAGTTCCGAAAGAATTTCAATAATAAAAATTGAATTGGTTAAAGGTCAAACCAAACATCTACATTAGTAGCATTACAAGGTTTGGCAACGAGCGACTTATGAATAAATTCATTATTGCATTTTGAATATTCATAATCTCTTGCCCAATCCTCGTGGTTTTTAGAAAGCTGAATTATGCTATCACAAACAAACTCAATCTCAGCATTTGTAGTAGTTGGATGTATGGACATACGAATCCAACCTGGCTTTCGTACTAAATCACCAATAGATATTTCATTGGTCAATTCGTTTGAGGTTTTTTGGTCAACGTGTAATAAAAAGTGACCATAAGTACCTGCACAACTACAGCCTCCACGCGTCTGTACTCCAAACCTATCATTCAATAATTTCACTCCCAAATTATAGTGTAAATCATCAATATAAAAAGAAATGACACCTAGCCTTTCTTGATGCTGAGCTGCCAGAACATGAAGGTTTTCAATTGGTTTTAACCTTTCAAAAATAGTGTTGACCAGCTCATGTTCACGTTTCAGAATATTATCAACTCCCATTTGTACTTTCAAGTTGATAGAAAGTGCGGTTTTTATAGTTTGAAGAAAGCCTGGTGTTCCGCCATCTTCCCTATCTTCTATATTATCAATATACTTATGTTCTCCCCAAGGGTTTGTCCAACTCACTGTTCCTCCTCCAGGACAATCAGGTATCATGTTTTTATATAACTTTTTGTTGAAAACCAATACACCTGAAGTTCCTGGTCCTCCTAAAAATTTGTGTGGTGAAAAAAATATAGCATCTAACTGTGCATTTTCATCTTTTGGGTGCATATCAATTTCTACATACGGAGCAGAACATGCAAAATCTACAAAACACACTCCTCCATGTGTATGCATGAGTTTTGCGACCGCATGATGAGGATTTTGAATTCCGGTAACATTAGAGCCTCCAACAATAGAAGCGATTTTTATGGTACAATTTTTATATTCAATTAATAATTTTTCCAAATTTTCTAAACTGAAAAGTCCATCGTTATCTGGTGGAACAACTTCAACCTTACACATAGTTTCTAACCAAGAAGTCTGATTGCTATGATGCTCCATGTGCGAGATAAAAACCACAGGTCGCATTTCATCTGGTACATTGGTGTAATCTTTTAAATTTTCAGGAATCTTTAAACCAAGAATACGTTGAAATTTATTTACAACTCCAGTCATACCATTGCCAGAAACTATTAAAACATCATCTTCGTTACAGTTAACATGGTCTTTAATAATCTGCTTCGCTTTATGATATGCTTTGGTCATCGCTGTACCAGAAACCGTAGTTTCGGTGTGCGTATTGGCTACAAAAGGACCAAATTCATTACACAATTTATCTTCAATAGGTCTGTATAACCTGCCAGACGCAGTCCAATCAGTATAGATGATTTTTTGCTCACCATACGGAGATACAAATGTTTGGTCTTGCCCAATAATATGTTTTCTGAACTGACCAAAATAGGTTTCTAAGTCAGTAGATTTAGTTGATATTGTTTCAGAAATCATAAGTTGTTTTTTTTAGCTTATTACAATTTAAATTCTGTAATGTCTTCTTTGGTATCAAAAATATGAGGATAATGTACTATTATATTTCTTTTCATAAATTCTAAAGGAACATCTTCAAAATGACCATAATCATCAATATACTCCATAAAATGGTGTCCATCACTATTAAACTCTTGTAAACAAGCATTGTTATCTCCGTCAAAATCTAATGGAGCTAAATTTAATTTTTGGCACAAGGATTTATTAAATGCTGGTGAAATTTTAAGCCATTTATTATCTAAACAAACGTTTACCATGCCATGTGGTGTTAGCTCATTGGTACCAAATTTTTCAGTTAACCGTTCTACCGCAATGTGGTTCTTAACTTTACCAAGGTGTAGTCTTGCAGGTATTTCTAAAGCTCTAAGACAAGCAATTAAAAGTATTGATTTCTCAACACAATTTCCAGTGGTTTTACGAGCAATTTTACTTGCACGATAACTGTTTTCAGAAAGACTAATATTGTAAGGATCGTATTTCCAATGGTCACGGATCTTGGTGTATAAAGCAATGGCCTTATCTTTATTGGATATAGATTTACTTAAATATTCAGATACCAGTGTTTGGATAACATCATTTTCATAGTCGAAATAATATGAGGATTCCAAATATTTCATCTTTACATCTTAGGTTTTATTGTTTACAATATTCAATTAGCTACTCTAACTACAAAGGTATTAAATATTAGCAATAGCTTTAATTTCAGCAATAAAACGATCGGCTAAATCATCAGCTTCAGCTTGTGATTGTGCTTCTGTATATATACGAATAATTGGCTCAGTGTTACTTTTACGAAGGTGTACCCAACTTTCTGAAAAGTCAATTTTGACTCCATCAATTGTAGTCAACTTTTCATGGTTATAATTTGACTCCATTGTTTTCAAAATACCATCAACGTCTAATCCTGGTGTTAGCTGAATCTTCTTTTTACTCATATAATAATTTGGGTAAGACGCTCGTAATTCACTAACTTTTATTTTCTTTTCGGCCAATAAACTTAAGAACAAAGCCACGCCAACCAATGCATCACGTCCATAATGTAACTCAGGGTAAATTATGCCTCCGTTACCTTCACCTCCAATAACCACGTTGTTTTTCTTCATCAATTCAACAACATTGACTTCTCCTACTGCACTAGCTTCATAAGTTCCTCCATGCTTTTCAGTAACGTCTCTCAACGCTCTTGTTGAGCTCATATTACTTACGGTATTACCAGGATTTTTACTCAATACATAATCTGCACAAGCTACTAACGTATATTCCTCTCCAAACATTTCACCGGTTTCATCCATAAATGCCAAACGATCTACATCTGGATCTACCACAATCCCAAAATCTGCATGCTCATTAACTACTTCCTTAGCCAAAGCACCTAAATGTTCTTTTAATGGTTCTGGATTATGCGGAAAATGGCCTGTTGGCTCACAATATAATTTTACGGCTTCAACTCCCAAACGCTCTAATAAAAGCGGTATGGCAATACCTCCTGTAGAGTTTACGCCATCTACAACCACTTTAAAATCGGCTTCTTTAATCGCCTTTTTATTTACTAAGGGTAAATCTAAAACTTCATCAATATGCAAATCTATGTAAGCATCATTTATTGTTATTTTTCCTAAATCATCAACTTTGGAAAACTTCATATTGTTAGATTCAGCAATCTCCAATATTTTCTGACCTTCAGCACCATTCAAAAATTCTCCTTTAGCGTTCAAAAGCTTAAGTGCGTTCCATTGTTTTGGGTTATGGCTTGCAGTTAAAATAATGCCTCCATCAGCATGCTCCATTGGTACGGCAACCTCAACAGTTGGTGTGGTAGAAAGGCCTACATCAATGACGTCTATTCCTAAACCAACTAAAGTGTTCATTACCAAATTCTGAATCATCTCTCCAGAAATTCGAGCATCTCTTCCTACTACAACTCTGTAGTTCTCTTTATTGCGTTGTTGTTTTAACCATGTGCCATAAGCTGCAGCAAATTTTACTGCATCAATTGGAGTTAGGTTTTCTTCAACTATACCACCAATAGTACCTCTAATTCCTGAAATTGATTTAATTAAAGTCATTGTCTAAATTTTGTTTTCAGTTTTAAAAAATAAGTTTCAAAATATTTGTAGCTAAAATGTGCTAATATTATGGTTAGTGCAAAAGTCAATATATAAATCAAAAGAATTATAACTGTATCATTAAATATTTTAAATTCTTGAATTTTTAACATAAAAAACACTACAAAATTCATAAC
>CAJXVG010000220.1 GCA_913061495.1 uncultured Winogradskyella sp. | reverse complement strand
GAGATCAGCCTCGGTCTCGTGGGCTCGGAGATGTGTATAAGAGACAGGTATTACGCAAACATGGTTATTGATAATCCTGAGTTAATTCAACCATTATTAAACATACTATTTGAAGTTGATGATAAAATTTCGTGTCGTGCAGCTTGGGTCTTTGAGTTTATGTGCAGTAAAAATCTCGAAGCCATTATTCCTTATTTAGATGTTTTTACCAAAAACGTTAGTAGCGTGTATTTGGATTCAGCAATGCGACCTGTTGCAAAAATAAGCGAACTGTTAACCACTGCTTATTATGGAAAAAACGATTCTGCAATAAAAGACGTTTTGAATCCTATTCACAAAGAAAGAATCATTGAAGCTTGTTTTGACTGGATGATCAATGACATTAAAGTTGCACCAAAAGCTTATGCCATGAATGCTCTTTTTTTATTGGGAACAGAGTTTGAATGGATTCACCCTGAGTTGAAAATAATTTTAGAACGTGATTTCTCGAGTCAAAGTGCAGCGTTTAAGGCAAGGTCTCGACACATATTAAAAAAGCTAAAGTAAGTTTTACTTTTCTTAGTAAACAGTACAGCCTTAAAATTTAAACTGTTTAAACTTCTAACTGCGAGTTTCCAACTTCCCACTTAACTTCATTATATTTGATGCTTCAAAAAACCAAACAAAAAATGGCACTTTCGGCACTAAATGCAATTTCACCAATAGATGGTAGGTACAGATCTAAAGTAGAAGCTTTAGGTAATTATTTTTCTGAAGAAGCACTTATAAAATATCGTGTTTTAGTAGAAATCGAATACTTTGTTGCACTTTGTGAGTTGCCTTTGCCACAACTGGAGAACGTTTCAAGTTCTGTTTTTACAGATTTAAGAGCTATTTATAAAAAATTCACGGCTGTTGACGCATCGGCAATTAAAGAGATTGAAAAAACCACAAATCATGATGTAAAAGCCGTAGAATATTTTATCAAAAAAAAGTTTGATGCGTTAGGCTTATCGGATTATAAAGAGTTTATCCATTTTGGATTAACCTCTCAAGACATTAATAATACTGCGATTCCGTTAAGTATTAAAGAGGCTATGAATAACGTTTATGTACCTGAATATTTTGAGGTACTCAAAAAACTTGAAGCATTAGCCAAGGATTGGGCAGATATCCCAATGTTAGCAAGAACGCATGGACAGCCAGCTTCACCAACACGATTGGGAAAGGAAATAGAAGTCTTTGTAGTGCGGCTAAAAGAACAATTTAACTTATTAAACGATGTGCCAAGCGCAGCTAAATTTGGAGGCGCAACAGGAAATTACAACGCACATAAAGTTGCCTATCCGAATGTTGATTGGAAAGCTTTTGGAACTGATTTTGTTCAAGAAAAACTAGGACTACAACACTCTTTCCCAACCACACAAATTGAACATTACGACCACATGGCTGCATTGTTTGATGCTCTTAAGCGCATCAATACAATTATCATAGATTTGGATAGAGATATCTGGACGTATGTTTCAATGGATTATTTTAAACAAAAAATCAAGGAAGGAGAAGTGGGCAGTTCTGCAATGCCACATAAAGTAAACCCAATAGATTTTGAAAATAGCGAAGGAAATTTAGGTATTGCCAATGCCATTTTTGAACATTTATCTGCCAAGTTACCAATATCAAGATTACAGCGTGATTTAACAGACAGTACGGTTTTGCGTAATGTTGGTGTTCCTTTTGGACATACGCTAATTGGTTTTAAATCGACTTTAAAAGGTTTAGGAAAATTGCTGTTAAATACATCAAAGTTCGAACAAGATTTAGAAAACAATTGGGCTGTGGTTGCAGAAGCTATTCAAACTATTTTGAGACGTGAAAACTACCCTAACCCTTATGAAGCCTTAAAAGGGTTAACAAGAACCAACGAAGCTATTACACAAAGTTCTATTTCAAATTTTATTGATACTTTAGAGGTTTCAGACAAAATTAAATCTGAACTTAAAGTTATAACACCGAGCAATTACACCGGAATATGAAATTACCAAAATTAGACAATAACAGTTTAGCATTGATTGGTACTGGTTTTGTTACCTTCGCTTTCTTTTTTTGTGGATTGTTGGATATTTTAAATCTTTTTATTGTAAAAGCTCTTTTAATATTGGCTTTTTGTGGAGTGGTGGCTATAGCTTTTTATTATGCTCATAAAAATTATGACAAAAAAAAATCACCTTGAGGATAATTCAAGGTGATTCTCATTAACATTTAAATAAGTGTCAGTTATTTAAAAAAGTTCATAAATTGATTGACCTGTGTGTCTGAAATGCTTGCCTGATCCATTGACATTGCTAATTGCATCAACTTATCTGCACTCATATCATCTCCTAATATTCTTATAATAGCAAAACCTTTATCATTGGCGTTTCCAAATAAAATAAGTTCGTCTAAGCTTTCTGGATCACCTAGAAACTTTACCATAAATTTCCCGTCTGTAGAATTTCCTCCACGCATCAACTCATCATACTTAGGGTTTTTCAGAATGGTTTTTACTTTTTCAAGTTCAACCTCATATTCAGATTTGTTAGTTTCACTTATAACAAAAGCCAACATATTAAGTTTATCTACCGATTCATATGCTTTTTTTTGCTCTTCGGTTAAATTGGCTTCTTCCATATTTAAGAAACTCGTTGGCACATCTAACGTAGTGAAGCCTGGTTTAAGCTCATTATCTACATAATAGGTTTGCAATGTTGGACCTTGGTTACAGCTTGTAAACGCTGCAACCAAGAACAACACTACCATTGATTTTTTGATTGATTGTATCATAATTATTTACCTTTTTCTTTATCTCCAGCCTTCTTCAACTGGTCACCACCTGGAATATTCATTTGGTTAGTCAGTTTTGAAATCTGTCTTAAATCTATATCGCCTGTTAGGCTCATTACTACGGTTTCAAACTCTCGTTTTTTGCCGTTGATTTCAATGTCCTCTCCTTGAGTCAATTCTTTTAATCCAGTGATATACATCAACAGTTCCTTAACATGGTTTTCATCTTTGCCTTCTTTTACATAAAATTGAACCGTTTGCGCACCATCTTTAATTCGCATTAACTCTTCTAAAGAAGATGACTTTAAATATTTAGCTACAGTGGCTCCCATATCTGCAGATATATTTTCGTCACCTGTGGTAAACACTTTAAAACCTGTAATGTTCTTTGCCATATCTACATAGGCTTGAGCTTCAGGATCGTCTAAATTGATACCCATTGTGGCCAGCATTCTAAACATTTTTGGGTTTAAAATTATTGAGGTAACATCTTCTTTATCTTCAAATTTATCAAATACACTTTGACTAAATCCGGTTACTGTTGTTAGCATTACTGCTAAAATAATTATTACTTTCTTCATGATTTCTTGTTTTTAATTTTTGCTATTTAAGTGTTTAATTCTTTAATAATTTGTTTGTTGTTTCACTGAGTTCTGTAACGAAGCTGGCTCTTTCCAGACCTTCGTTAAAATTTTCGGATGCTAACTCCAAGGCATTTAAACTTGACGCTCCTTCATTGAAATTACTAGACAACATTGCTAAAGCTTGTTTAGTTTCTAGATACATTTTCTGTTCCTCTTCTGAGTAATCTGCCAACGTTTTTTGATCGTTGTTTAAATTAGGAATTAAAAATCCTAACATAAGAACGGTTACAGCTGCGACAGAAACCCATTGATACAATTTTGTATTTTTTTTCGTTTTTAATGGAACGTCTTTAGTAAACTGCTCTTGTTGCGCTTGAGAAAAGTACTGAAACATTGGTTTGTAATGCTTTAAATGTGGCGCTACATCATCACTTAAGAAATAGGCTTTTAATTGCGCTTCTTCTTTTTGTGTTGTTTCTGCATTATTATACTTTTCTATTAGTTTCTCTATATTATTTAATACCATATTTATGTGTATTAGTTAATTTTTCTCTTATTGTTTTTCGTGCTCTTGATAAGTTTACACGTACTGCCGTTTCATTCATGTCTAGCATTTTTGCTATTTCGGCATAATCGTACTGTTCAATATCTCTAAGCTGCACTATTATTTTTTGTTGTTCTGGTAAATCTTCAATAATTTTTGATACCCAATCTACACTGTCCCTTGCCTCAACTTGCTTTTGTAATGACGAATTGTTATCCGTGTAATTACTGTGAACAATTTTTAAGTTTTGTGCCTGTTTCGATTTTAAACGATCCAAACAAAAATTCTTTGTCATGGTCATGGAAAAAGCTTCAACATTTTTGTATTCGCTAATTTTCTTTTTATTTCTCCATAATTTCAAAAGGATTTCCTGCGTTGCATCTTCTGCTTCTTCACGAGACACCAGTAATCGCTTTGCTAAACGAAACACTTTATCCTTAAACGGCATTACTAACTGTGTAAAATCTGCCTGAGTCATTCTAATTTTTTGATTGGTGGTTAAAAGCGTTTGTTACTCGCCTTCATTATTACGACGAACCACTTTAAGTTTTGTTACAAAGTTTTTTTATTTAACAATATTGTAAGTAAATTTAGAGTTTACTAACTAAAAGAAAGACTGCTATT
>CAJXVG010000219.1 GCA_913061495.1 uncultured Winogradskyella sp. | reverse complement strand
ATCTACACGTAAGGAGTCGTCGGCAGCGTCAGATGTGTATAAGAGACAGTAATGCGACAGTGTAATTGAGAACAATTAGGATTAGCCAGATATTATTTCCTACAAACTCCAAATACTATGGTTTTGTTGAATAATAGCCCTCTTTGGGAATATCAATTTTGTATAATTTTCTAGATTTATTATTTAAATGTGGCTCTCGCAACCATGGATTGTGAAGTTTTAATATTTTGTAGTTAATACCAAATCGTTTTGCGAATTGCGAAAAATCTGTTACTGCTGTATCAACTTTAACCTTATATGTTGGTACATCATTATATAAATCACTTTTATTAAAGTTGAAGCCATACTTATCTGGGTTTGATAGTATTTCTTTTACAGCTACAATTCTAAACATATATCTACCTGTTTCCTCTCCCAGTAATAAATCATAATAGCCTTTTACATCTTGCTCTCTTAGACGTCTTGAAACACCAGCATTACCTGCATTATATGCTGCTGCAGCTAAAGTCCATGTTCCTAAGTTTTCTTTTGCGTTTTTTAAATAATCGCAAGCGACTTCTGTTGCCATTTCTAAATTGTAGCGTTCGTCTACATTATCGTTAACTTCTAGTCCGTTTTCCCTTCCTGTAGCTTTCATAATTTGCCAAACACCAGTTGCACCAGCTGGAGAAACGACATTGGTCAATCCACTTTCAATCAATGCCAAATATTTAAAATCATCTGGAACTCCATTCTTTTTTAATATAGGCTCAATTATAGGAAAATATTTATGCGCTCTTTTAAACATTAACAACCCGTTAGATTGCCAATAAGTATTTACCAGCAGTTCTCTATCCATACGTTCGTATATGTCCGGATTTTCAACTGGCACTTTCTCGCCAGCGAAATTGAGTCCTTCTGGCATCTCAAGTGCATAAACATTATAATCATTAACCAAAGGTTTTTCTTTACCTAATGTATCATCTGATGGAGCTTTATCCACTGGTGTTTTCTGCATAGCGAAAATAAACAGACCTGATACACAGACCAAACCTGCCAAACCGAATATATTTTTAAATGTTTTCATAATTTTTCTTTTTATAAAAGTAAGTATTCTAGAGATGTCTTTCAAGCTCCGTGTTCAATTAGTTTTGCTAAATTTTCATTAAACCATTTGTGCTTAGTGATTATCATAATATGTGTACCTCCTTTAATGATTATACAATTACCTGTACATGAGTGAGGAAAAACCACATCCTTATCTCCATGAATATAAATTGCTTTAGGGTGTGGTTTTTCTTGCTCCCAACAAACCACTTGTTTTATTGCCCAATCCAAGTATGTTTTGTTACTTACTGAAAGATATTTTTTATATAAATCTACACGTTTTTTTATGGTCTCCCCAAAGGCATATTTTGCCAGTAAATTTATATTACTAACCAATTGGGTTGGCAATACCTTATATGCTTTTGTGTACTTTAAAAACTTAAATCGTTTTGGCAGTTCGTGATGAGATTTAACACTAGACACTACAATTAACCTTTTGACACTTATAAATTTGCTCATTTCCTGAACCAAAATACCACCAAACGACACTCCCAAAAGGACAACATCTTGGTAATCAATAAAATTACACATACGCTTAGCGTAATCTTGTAAAGTTTCATTCTTATCAGGGATTTGCCATTCTAACCAATGAATTTTATATTTATTTTCTGGCAAGTGCAAATATTCAAAAATAGTAGGATTGGCAGCCATTCCTGGCATCATATACACATGTGTTAAATCTGATTTCATAATTAAAAAACAGGTATTTTATAGTCGTTAGATTTGGAGCTGAAAACGGTTTTAACAGCCTAAAACCAAAACATTTGCTGATTTTTCCTATCTTTGCACTACAAAGCTATATAAAATATAGCATCTTCCACGCCAACCGCTAAACTTTAAATTGAAAAACTATGACTGAAACTGCTGTACTGATTGACAATGATTTTTTACGTCAATTTGAATTGAAAGTTGAAAATGAAATGGCTATAATTGAATATTCCTTACAAGAACGTAAGATATTCTTAACCAAGATGGTAATACCTGAAGCGATTAATTCTGACGATTTTGAAAAAGAATTTTTGGCTATGGTTTTTGACAATATTAAAGAGCGAGAGATAAGCGTTGTACCTACAAGTCCTGAAATTGCAAAATTTGTACGAAGCAACAGAAAATATAAGCGCATGCTTCCTGTGGGTATTCGCATATAACTTGAGAAAGAAATACAAAAAAACCCGAAATTGAAACAGTTTCGGGTTTTTGATTATTATATATTAGAATTATTAATAATTGATATCAAATGAGCCGTTAGTAACAGACACTGATTCGAATCCTGAAGGTGTGTTACGAGACAAGACCCCAGAAAATGTCCCTTCCAAATTTCCATTAGAATTTACATTAGTAAATGAAGTAAGGTTCTGTGTATCTCCAAACTCTAAACTTGAACCAGTTGTATAGGTATACGTCATCGAATTTTCAGTATAAGACATAAAACTAATAGAATCACTTCCAGCATTGTCATCATAAACGCTAAAAGTTAATATTACAGATGTATCAGTTGCATTAATCATGGAAACAGTAGTAATAAAGCCACTAACCTCATCATCCTCTTCAACTTCAACTACAATAGTATCAAATGTTAGTGAAGTGCCATCTATAGTTACACTGGCTGTACTATCATCTGAATCTCCTCCCTCATTATCATCGTCACTAGATGAGCAAGACGTAGCAAATAACAATCCAGATAAAACAAATAGATATAAAAATATTTTTTTCATAATAAATTTAGATTTTAATTGAGTTGACAACAAATATAAGACAAGAAACAAATTAGACAAGTTCAATTTGAGTGGATTTCTTCACAAATTCAAAACGAACCAAACCATCCTCATCTATTTCAGTGAGCTCTATATTATGTAATGTGTTAACTAGTTCTGGGTTCCACGGTGTTTTAACTTTTACATAGTTTTCTGTAAAACCATGGATATATCCTTCTTTATTTTCGCCTTCAAACAAAACTGTTCGTTCTGTATTTAATTGTTTTTCGTAAAAAGCTCTTCGCTTTTTTGCAGATAAACCACGTAACATTTTACTTCGTTTTGCTCTAATTTTTTTAGGCACTACTCCGTCCATATTTGCCGCTTCTGTATTATCACGTTCAGAATATGTAAAAACGTGTAAATATGAAATATCCAACTCGTTTAAGAAATTGTACGTTTCTAAAAACAGTTCATCTGTTTCTCCAGGAAAACCAACAATAACATCCACGCCAATGCAAGCATGAGGCATCACTTGGTTTATTTTTGAAACTCTATCAATGTAAAGTTCTTTCATATAGCGACGTTTCATCTTTTTTAGAATAACGTTGCTTCCACTTTGTAATGGCACATGAAAATGTGGTACAAAAGCTCTCGATTTTGACACCAAATCTATTGTTTCATTTTTTAAAAGATTAGGTTCTATTGAAGAAATCCTTAATCGTTCAATACCTTTTACTTTATCCAGTTCGGTCACCAAATCCAAAAAAGTGTGTTCGTGTTTTTTGTTGCCAAACTCTCCTTTTCCGTAATCTCCAATGTTAACACCTGTCAACACTATTTCTTTAATCCCTTTTTCTGAAATTTCTTTAGCATTTTTCAACACATTTTCCATGGTATCACTTCTAGAAATACCTCTAGCCAAAGGAATTGTGCAATACGTACATTTATAATCACAGCCATCTTGAACCTTTAAAAAAGCTCTAGTTCTCTCACCAATGGAATAACTACCAACATAAAAATCTGCTTCATTTATTTCACAACTATGTACTTCTCCTTGATCATTTTTTGTAAGATCGTTCAAATAGCTGGTAAGCTTAAATTTTTCGGTGGCGCCCAACACTAAATCCACTCCATCAACATCTGCCAATTCTTCTGGTTTTAATTGTGCATAACAACCAATTGCAGCCACAAAAGCATCAGAGTTTACTTTTTGTGCTTGTTTTACAACATTCTTAAAACGTTTATCTGCATTTTCTGTAACAGAACAGGTGTTAATAACATAGATATCTGCAGGATCTTTAAAATCCACTCGCTCAAAACCTTCATCCTTAAAATTTCTTGCAATTGTGGATGTTTCAGAAAAATTGAGCTTACAGCCTAAAGTGTAAAATGCGACTTTTTTTGTTGGATTCATTCTTGTATTTTTACCAAGTTGGCAAATTTACAACATATAACTTATATGCTCAAACCCACACTTTCTGCTTATCGCTTATTTTTTAGCACTTTACTTATTCTGCTTACGTTTTTATCCTGCACTTCTAATAGAAAATCAGACAAAGACCATTTGGTTTTCAGATATAATGAACATAAAAATATAAGTTCTCTAGATCCTGCATTTTCAAAGGACTTAGCAGATATTTGGGCCACACATCAGCTTTTTAACGGACTTGTTCAAATGGATGATGCGGTTAATGTACAACCGTGTATTGCTAAAAATTGGACCATCACTGACAGTGCAAAAACCTACACATTTAACCTACGTAAAAATGTGTATTTTCATAAACATGAATTATTTGGTAAAGACTCAATTCTGTCTCTTATACACATCTCCGAGCCCACGAGACCGAG
>CAJXVG010000218.1 GCA_913061495.1 uncultured Winogradskyella sp. | reverse complement strand
AGGAGTCGTCGGCAGCGTCAGATGTGTATAAGAGACAGTCGTAACGGCTCATCCCGAAACCTCCGAGCGGTAATTTGGCTTTAATTTTTTTGTTATTAAGTGTGGTTAATTCAAAATTTGATATGCTTTTTGCTCCGAATTCAAGTGGGTCAAAGCCTAAAAAATCTAAATATGGTAAAACTTCATTTGAAACATATTCCCCACAAACCTTGTGCTTGGGATACTCATTTTTTTCAATTAAAAGAACTTTAAAATTAGATTGAGATAAATGGATTGCACTACACAATCCGGCCAAACCACCACCAATAATAATTGCCTTGTATTCTGGTGATGTCATTTATAAAAATAGAAAATGATGAGTTAATAAAATCTTTTGCTGAAAAGAATTGCTCGTTAAATTACAAAATAAAAAAATGAAATTGATTTAAATTTAACTATTGAATCTCAGTAATCGTAAATTTAGTACCCCTAAAAACAATTTCATTACCAACTTCTTTATACAACAGTAATTGTGCTATGGGTGTTGCCGAAGAAATTGCGTAGTAGCCAAGGTTTTCCACAGTTATTTCCCCTGCGCTAATTGCTATAAAATAATTTGAATTTGTGGTTTTTACTACACTTCCAAAAGCAACCTTTTGATGTTTGGATTCAGGGTTTATTTTTTTAAGTATTTCATTTTGCTTTTCTATATCGGATAGTTGATGACCTGCTTTTTCACGTTCTAGTTGTAGCATGGCTCTTCCTGTTTCATGTTTATCACCAGCACTACTTTTAGTTTCGGATTGTAGTGAATTTAGAATATCATCAATGGTATTTTGTATAGTCTTTAAACGTTGGTTTAAGAACTCTTGGCATTTATCTTTAAGTTGCTGTTTAATATCCATATTTAGTTCAATACCTTTTTGATGAGACGCTGAAACGAGTTGAGCATGACAAAATTTGATAAACTACTCTATTAACTCTGCTAATTCCTTACCGATTAAACTACCTATTGCAACTCCCATTCCGCCTAACCGAACACCACAATAAACATTACTACCTAATTGTTTTACAATGGTATTTTTTTGTTGCCCAACTCCCATAATTCCTGACCATCTGTAGTCTATTTCGAAATTTGTGTTGGGTAATATTGTGTTTTTAAGCAATTCTTCTAGTTTATTTTGAATCAGTTTGGTTTCACCAAATTCAGCGGTTTCTTCGCTTTTAAAATCAAGGTTTCTTCCTCCTCCAAATAAAATTCTATTGTCAATGTTTCTAAAATAATAATAGCCTTTATCTAAATGAAAAGTTCCTTTTATATTCAGGTTTTTTATAGGCTTTGTAATCAAGACTTGTGCTCTAGCGGGTTTTACATTTTCATTTATTAATTTTGATGCAAATCCGTTGGTTGCGATTAATAGTTTTGAGGTGGAAAATTCAAAATGTTTTGTTTTAATCTTTACGCTGTTTATGTCATTAGAGAATCCCTCAACCAAGAAATTGTTCAATATTTTAATATCTAGAGACTGTGCTCTATCTAACAAAGCAGACATCATTTTCCCTGTATCTATCTGACCTTCAAATTTATTAAAGCTATACTTAGGTTTTACATTTTTAAATTTGAAAATGTTTTCCTTGGTAGAAAAAACGTCATCTTTAAAAATAGGTTTAAGCAACTGATTAATTTTATTTTGCTCATTTAAACACTGCTGGAATAAATTTTCATCGGTATTTAAAAACAACTCGTAACCTCCCAATTCTTGATAACCAATAGCTTTATCTCCAAGTGTTTGACGCAACAATTTAAGACCGTTTATTCGTTTTTCAACCAGTTTTAAAACCTCATCTTCAGAGTGATGTTTTAAATCATCTATTATTTCGCTCAGGCTTCCAAAGCAAGCAAAACCTGCATTTTTAGTACTTGCTCCTTGTGGTAATATACCTTTTTCAAGAATTAAAATTTTAGATTTAGGGAAACGCTTTTTTAACTGAACAGCACAACTTAAACCTACAATACCACTACCAACAATAGTATAATCTATGTTGTTAAGCCACGTTTTTATTTCCCAATAAGATAAATTCATAGTATAAAAAAAAGCTCCTTAATTTAGGAGCTTTTAATTTATTCTTCAACTACTTTTTCTATTACAAAGTCTTCCATAAATTTAGTGGTGTAATTACCCGCTAAATAATCTGGATGATCCATTAACTGTCTGTGGAATGGTATCGTTGTTTTTATGCCTTCAATAACAAATTCATCTAACGCACGTTTCATTTTATTTATAGCTTCTTCTCTGGTTTGCGCAGTTGTAATCAACTTGGCAATCATAGAGTCATAGTTTGGTGGAATGCTATAACCTGCATAAACATGTGTATCTAAACGCACTCCGTGACCACCTGGGGCATGCAATGTTGTTATTTTCCCTGGAGAAGGTCTAAAATCATTAAACGGATCTTCAGCATTAATTCTGCACTCAATAGAATGTAACTGTGGAAGATAATTTTTACCAGAAATTGGTACACCTGCTGCCACTAAAATTTGCTCACGGATTAAATCGAAATCAATAACTTGTTCTGTGATTGGGTGCTCTACTTGGATACGTGTATTCATTTCCATAAAGTAGAAGTTACGGTGCTTATCTACCAAAAATTCAACTGTTCCTGCTCCTTCGTATTTTATGTACTCGGCAGCTTTAACAGCAGCTTTACCCATTTTATTTCTAAGGACTTTTGTCATAAAAGGAGATGGCACTTCTTCTGTCAATTTTTGATGACGTCGTTGAACAGAACAATCTCTTTCAGATAAATGACAAGCTTTTCCACGAGAATCACCGACAATCTGAATTTCGATATGTCTAGGCTCTTCAATGAGCTTCTCCATGTACATATCATCATTTCCGAATGCTGCTTTAGATTCTTGTCTTGCCGAGTCCCATGCATCTTTTAAATCTTCTGGCTTCCATACAGCACGCATTCCTTTTCCGCCACCTCCAGCTGTTGCTTTTAGCATTACAGGATAACCTGTTTTTTTTGCTACTTTTTTACATTCTTCAAAATCCTCAATAATTCCATCACTTCCTGGTACACAAGGAACACCGGCAGCCTTCATAGTTGCTTTTGCCGTTGCCTTATCTCCCATTTTAGCAATCATTTCTTCAGAAGCTCCTATGAACTTAATGCCATGTTCTTCACAAATCTTTGAGAATTTTGCATTTTCCGATAGGAATCCGTAACCTGGATGAATACCATCTGCATTTGTTATTTCTGCTGCAGCTATAATATTCGCTATTTTAAGATAGGATTCGCTGCTTGCTGGCGGACCTATGCAAACGGCTTCGTCCGCAAATTTTACGTGCAAGCTCTCTGCATCTGCTGTGGAATAAACCGCAACAGTCTTAATGCCCATTTCCTTACAGGTTCTAATAACACGTAGTGCTATTTCTCCTCTGTTGGCAATTAGTATTTTTTTAAACATACCTTTTGAGTTTAAGAGTTTATGGTTTAGTAGTTTATATGTTTAAATGCAATTGACTTAAACTTTAAACTTTAAACTTCTAAACTTAAAATTTACGACGGATCAACTAAGAATAATGGTTGATCGAACTCTACTGGTGATGAATCATCTACCAATACCTTTACAATCTTACCAGTAACTTCTGATTCTATTTCATTGAATAGTTTCATGGCCTCGATTACACAAAGTACATCACCCTCTTTAATGTCAGTACCAACTTCCACAAATACAGGCTTGTCAGGAGATGGTTTTCTGTAGAATGTTCCTATTATAGGAGATTTAATTGTGATATATTTTGAATCTTCACTAGAAGCAACTGGTGCTGCTTGTGTTGGTGTCTCTGCTGTGGTAGGTGCAGCTGCCGCCATTGGCTGTTGCTGTTGCTGCATCACTGGTGCAGCCTGCATAGGAACTTGTTGCAATATAGTTGTTTCGTTATCAGAACCAGTTTTAATGGTAATTTTAACGTCGTCCATTTCTAACTTAACTTCACTTGCGCCAGACTTGGCTACAAATTTTATTAAGTTTTGAATTTCCTTTAATTCCATAATGTTTAGATGTTTTATTAAGTTTTGGTTAGGAGTTATAGGCCCATTTAAAATAAATTGAACCCCAAGTAAAGCCACCTCCAAAAGCGGCAAAAATTAGGTTATCCCCTTTTTTTAATTGTGATTCATAATCGTGTAAAAGTAATGGTAGCGTAGCAGAAGTAGTGTTTCCGTACTTTTGAATATTCATCATTACTTTAGATTCCTCTAAATTAATTCGGTTGGCTGTAGCATCAATAATACGTTTGTTTGCTTGATGCGCAACTAGCCAAGCGATGTCCTCATTGGTTAAGTTATTTCTAAGCATTATACGTTCAGAAACGTCTGCCATATTGAATACAGCATTTTTAAATACTGTTTTTCCGTCTTGAAAAACGTAATGCTTTCCCTCTTTAAATGTGTCTTCTGTTATTGGGTAAGAAGAGCCTCCATAAGTTGCTTGTAAAAACTCTCGTCCTTCTCCATTACTTCTTAATAATTCATCTTGGAGTCCCAGACCTTCTTCATTGGGTTCAAATAAAACCGCACCAGCTCCATCACCGAAAATGATGCATGTAGCTCTATCCCTGTCTCTTATACACATCTGACGCTGCCGACGACTCCTTACGTGTAGAT
>CAJXVG010000217.1 GCA_913061495.1 uncultured Winogradskyella sp. | reverse complement strand
ATCTACACGTAAGGAGTCGTCGGCAGCGTCAGATGTGTATAAGAGACAGATTCAAAAATAGCCTAATTATAGAAAACAAAAAAGCCTTTCTGATAACAGAAAGGCTTTCAACGTTTATTTGCAAACTAAGCTTATTTCTTAAACTTAGCGTATTTGTTTTTAAATTTATCGATACGACCAGCTGTATCTACCAATTTAGATTTACCAGTATAATAAGGATGTGACGTTCTTGAAATTTCCAACTTTACCAATGGGTATTCAGTACCATCAACGTCAATAGTTTCGTTTGTCACGGCTGTAGATTTAGTTAAAAACACATCTTCATTAGACATATCCTTAAACGCTACTACTCTATAATTTTCTGGATGTATTCCTGCTTTCATCACTAAATGCTTTAAAATGTTTCGATTTTTCGAGGTGCAAATTTAAGTATTTTTTATAAATCTACAATCTTTTTATTCTTTTTTTATTTTCAAATATATGTAACGTTTTATTACTTTTATGTACTAACTATATAATTAACCAAAAAACTCAACTAATAATGGAAAAATCTTTGAAATCTAGAGCTGTTAATTATGGACTCTACCTTGGACTCATTTTGTCTGCATTTACAATTGTGGCTTATTCTATTAATATTGAACTACTGGTGAATTTCTGGCTAGTTCTCCTACTATTACCTTTACTTGTGATATTATTCGGAATAATTTCTTCAATAAAAAGCAGAAGTGCTTTAGGCGGTTTTATTAGTTTTAAACAAGCCTTTTCTTCTTATTTTATTACCGTAGCAATTGGAGTAATTATTAGTACTTTGGTAACTGTTATTTTATTTAATTTTATTGATCCTGACGCTGCTATAACATTGAAAGAAATTGGATTAGAAAAGTCTCGTAGTTTTATGGAAAGTATGGGAGCTCCATCTAGCGAAATAGACAAAGCATTAGCGACAGCTAACGAACAAGATACACTTGGTTTTAAAGCACAAGCTTTATCTCTTGCACAAGGCCTTGTTTTTTATGCTGTAATTGGTTTAATTGTAGGATTAATTGTAAAAAAGAAAGACCCTAACGCAGCTTAAATAATTTCTCTATTTTTGAAGTCTACAATTAGACAACATTTATATGAACATATCAGTAGTTATACCACTACTTAACGAAGACGAGTCTTTAAAGGAATTACATAATTGGATTGTATCTGTGATGCAGTCCAATTCGTTTTCTTACGAAATCCTATTTATAGACGATGGCAGTACTGATAATTCTTGGAAAGTAATTTCAGAGCTTTCTGAAAGCAACCCTAATGTTAAAGGGATTCGGTTTTTAAAGAATTTTGGAAAATCTCAAGCACTCCATGCAGGTTTTGCGGCAGCAAAGGGAGATGTAGTCATTACTATGGATGCCGATTTGCAAGATAATCCTGAGGAAATCCCGGAATTGTTCAACTTAATTAATAACAAAAATTTCGATTTAATCTCTGGTTGGAAGAAAAAGCGTTACGACTCCATTATATCTAAAAATTTACCTTCAAAATTATTTAATTGGGCTGCCAGACGTACCTCTGGTGTGAAATTACACGATTTTAACTGTGGGTTAAAAGCCTATAAAAATATTGTGGTTAAACATATTGATGTCAATGGTGAGATGCATCGTTACATTCCGGTTTTAGCTAAAAATGCTGGATTTACAAAAATCAGTGAAAAAGTAGTAAAACACCAAGCCAGAAAATATGGAAAGACCAAGTTTGGGATGAATCGCTTTATAAATGGTTTTTTAGATTTAATTACTATTTGGTTTATATCCCGTTTCGGAAAACGACCAATGCACTTATTTGGTGCTTTAGGTGTACTAATGTTTATAATAGGTTTAGGCTTTGCTTTTTACCTAGGAATAGATAAATTGTTTTTAAACCCAACAGGTCGATTAATCACCGATAGACCACAATTCTACATCGCACTTTCTACCATGATTATTGGTTCGCAGTTCTTCATTGCCGGTTTTTTGGGAGAACTCATTCTGCGGTCCCAACGCCAACAACAACGCTACTTTATTAAAGAACAATTAAATTTAAGTTAATTACTATATATTTTGACTGTTCCGCTAAAACTTCAAAAGTTAGAATGTTTACCTTTGCAATAAAATAATACACCAAAATGATTCATATAAAACCTGATATTTTAGAACGCGCTAATTCTTGGTTAACTCCGTCGTTTGATTCTGAAACACAAAAAAACATACAAGGTCTTATCTCTTCCAATCCTAAAGAGTTGGAAGAAAGTTTTTACAAGGACTTAGAGTTTGGAACAGGTGGAATGCGTGGTGTAATGGGATTTGGCACTAATAGAATCAATAAATATACGCTTGGCAAAAACACACAAGGCTTAAGTAATTATTTGAAACACTCTTTCCCAAACGAACAAATAAAAGTTGCTATTGCTTACGATTGCAGACACAACAGTAAAACATTTGGAAAGATAGTAGCAGATGTATTTTCTGCCAACGGAATCCAGGTGTATTTATTTGAAGATTTAAGACCTACACCAGAGTTATCCTTTGCACTAAAACATCTTAATTGCCATTGTGGTATTGTGCTCACGGCTTCCCATAATCCGCCAGAGTACAATGGCTATAAAGTTTATTGGCAAGATGGCGGACAATTAGTTCCTCCACAAGATGCTGAAATTATTATTGAAATAAATAACTTAGATTATTCTGAAATAAATTTTGAGTCAAATAATGATTTAATTCAGTACATAGGGAAGGATGTTGATGATATTTTTATTGACAATTCAGTACAAAACGGAAGTTTTGATACTTCTAATGAAGCCCGAAAAAATTTAAATATTGTTTTCACGTCATTGCACGGCACTTCAATTACTGCAATTCCTGAAACCTTAAAACGAGCAGGTTACACCAATGTAAATATTGTTGAAGAACAACGCGAACCCAATGGAGACTTTCCTACGGTAAAATCACCAAACCCAGAAGAGCCAGAAGCGCTTAAAATGGCAATGGAACTGGCAGACAAAGTAAATGGAGATATTGTTATTGGCACAGATCCTGATTGCGATCGTTTAGGTGTTGCTGTCAGAAACTTAGAAAACGAATTGGTTATACTTAACGGTAACCAAACTATGATGTTAATGACTGATTTTCTGTTGCAACAATGGAAAAAATCTAATAAAATAAACGGCAATCAGTTTGTAGGTTCTACAATTGTTTCTACACCAATGATGTCAGTTTTAACTAATTCATATAATGTTGAATGCAAAATAGGTTTAA
Organism: uncultured Winogradskyella sp.; assembly: GCA_913061495.1. Taxonomy (GTDB): domain Bacteria; phylum Bacteroidota; class Bacteroidia; order Flavobacteriales; family Flavobacteriaceae; genus Winogradskyella. Next base: position 1,383 of record CAJXVG010000217.1, on the reverse strand, counting down.
CTGGTTTTAAATGGATTGCCAAAATGATTAAAGATTTCCCATATATGGATTTCATTGGTGGTGGAGAAGAAAGTTTTGGCTATATGGTTGGAGATTTTGTCCGTGATAAAGATGCTGTTACCTCTACGCTCTTGGCTTGTGAAATTGCTGCACAAGCAAAAGCCAATGGCAAAACAATGTATCAAAAATTAATAGACCTTTATATTGAACATGGTTTTTACAAAGAACGCTTAATTTCATTGACCAAAAAAGGTATTTCAGGAGCAGAAGAGATTAAGCAAATGATGGTAAATGCAAGAGAAAATCCTTTGGCAGAAGTAAATGGTTCTAAAGTGATTAAAATTGAAGATTACTTATTGGCTGTTTCTAAAGATATAATCAATGGTAATGAAGAGGTTATTGAAATTCCAAAATCAAACGTTCTTATCTATTACACAGAAGATGGAAGTAAAATTGCTTTACGCCCAAGCGGCACAGAACCAAAAATAAAATTCTATATCAGCGTTAATACAAAACTAGACAATGTGTCCGACTTTAAAGAAACGGAGCAATTGTTGGAAAACCGAATTGATGCTATCCTAAAGGATATGAATTTATAGTCAATGGATTACATAAAAAAGCTTTCCCGTTTTATAATTCCACACAAGAAGTATGGTATTTTAAATATTATTTCTAATGTTTTTTATGCCCTTTTCAGTACAATGGCAATGATTTCATTAATGCCAATGATAAATGTGCTCTTTGGTGAAGGTGAAAAAGTAACAGAAAAACCTGTTTACAATGGAATTAAAGGACTTAAAGATTATGCTGAAAATTCTATAAACTTTTTTATTACAACAACTACAGAAACTTATGGTGCCCAACGCTCCTTGCTTTATATGATTATATTAATAATCAGTCTGTTTATGTTAAAGAATATTTTTAACTATTTAGGTTTATATTTCATAACATTTTTAAGAAACGGTGTATTAAAAGACTTAAGGAATGAAATTTATGAAAAAGTTACACATTTACCTATTTCCTATTATTCCGAAAAGAAAAAAGGGGATATAATTGCTAGAATTTCTGGTGATGTTAGTGAAGTTAAAAACTCGCTATTAGCCATATTAGAACTTATAGTAAAGGAACCACTAACTATAACGTTTGCAATAATTGCAATGTTTCTAATTTCAGTAAAACTTACCGTCTTTGTATTTCTTTTTATTCCAGTTTCTGGGTTTATCATTTCTAGAATAGGTAAAACATTAAAAAAGAAATCTAACAAAGTACAAACGGAACAAGGTGTTTTTCTTTCAACATTAGAAGAAACACTTGGTGGATTAAAAGTGATTAAAGGCTGTCTCTTATACACATCTCCGAGCCCACGAGACCGAGGCTGATCTC
>CAJXVG010000216.1 GCA_913061495.1 uncultured Winogradskyella sp. | reverse complement strand
TACGAGATCAGCCTCGGTCTCGTGGGCTCGGAGATGTGTATAAGAGACAGGAATCTGAATAGGATCGCTCTCAATAAATTTTGGATTATTATATAGGTTTACTTTTTCGTCTAAAAAACCTTTAAGTTCTGTTCTTGTAAGTTTCAATACGTGGGTTTTGTTTGAAAACAAAAATAAGTTAAGTTTTATGGAAATAATACATAGGCTATTATTGATAATCTACTTCAAAAACATTTAGCTTTAATTCACGTCTGATAAAAGTCATTAAAGAAAATCATATTATCGGCACATAAAAATCACCCAACAGCAATCATACTAATTTCAACATTCACAAACTTAGGTAGGTTAGCAACCTCTACAGTTTCTCTAGCTGGTGCTGTATCTTCATTAAAATACTCAGCATAAACTGCATTAATTTTAGAGAAGTTATTCATATCACTGATAAAAATGGAAGATTTAATAACGTTTTCAAACGTCATATCAGCTGCCTCTAAAACCGCTTTAAGATTTTTCATTACTTGATGGGTTTCTACTTCTATGGAATCCATAACCAACCCCATTGTTATAGGATTCAACGCAATCTGTCCAGAGGTATATAACGTATTTCCTGTTAAAACCGCTTGGTTATAAGGCCCTATTGGTGCTGGTGCTTTTGGAGTATTAATTATTTTTTTCATAATGTTTTAATTAAAAATGAAAATTTTAATGAGGGTTTGACGTTTTTCAAATTTAAGGGAATTAAATAAGATTACTTGTTAATTTCCAACACGTTGATCTGGTTGACGACGCTGATCGTACTTTAAATCTTTAAGCAAACTAGATTTAATGCCAATAAAGAAATTCCAAGAGCTTCGGTTGCTAAACGGTACCCAAGTAAAGTTCATTCTCCAGCTCAGTAAATCACGCTCAAAACGGAGTTGTGTGTAAGTGAAGCCTTGGTTTAAAAAGTCGTAACCAGATGATGCACCAACGCTCCAACGTGGTGATAACTCAACATCACCAGAAAACATTAAGGAATGTGAGGATATTTGGTCTTCACGTCTGGTATTACTATAATTGGCAGCATATGCCAAACGGAGATTCCATGGTATTTTATAGTTGTAAAACTCGTTGTTTTCCTCTTTACCATCCTTGTTTTGGTCTTCATCACTGAGACTTCTGTCTGCAAAATCTTGTGTTTTGCCAAATAAATCATCTGTTCGACTATTGGTTGTTGCGGCAATTTGTTCTTCCTCTTCTGTTTTTTCATCATCATCTCCTTTTCGAGCAAAAGTGTCGTTAGAAAGTGTATAACTCATATTAATATTAGCAGAGGTTAATCTGAATAAACTCCCTCCATTATCAATATTGTATGTATTTATTTTAGTGTTGTTGTTGTCTAAAGCATATGGATCTAAAGTCATCCCAAAATTAATACTCATTTTTTTGTCTAAAATCTGTGTGCCTCCTGTAACACGGACAGGACTAAAATTCAACGAATCTGCAGCAAGGTCATAAGCCGTTGAAAAATTAAGGTTATTTAAAATGAAAACTTTTTCAGGTTCAGTTTTAGTAGAGTCTTTTGAGCGCACTTTGGCCTCAATGTTATTACCTACGGAAAGCCCAATACTACTCGAGTAGCGATTGCCTGGTCTCCCGAATAAAGAGTTTTCAAAACGTGTGTATTCGACTTGATCTGTTGTAGTACCATCAGCATCAATCACCTCATAGGTTTCGTAATATTGATCAAAAGTTGGTGTTACAGAGTAGCTCAATGATGGTCTAACAACATGCCTTATGGCCTGGATTTTTGGGTTGCTATCTTTGTTTTTAAAATTATACATTCCGTATAAAGTTGTCCCTATACTTGTCCCAAAATTATAGGTTAAAAACCGGTCGAATCCGTTTTGGTCAATTGTTACCACTTCATCATTCGCTTCATCAAAAAATCGGTTTATTGTATTCAATGTCCAAGTTTCTTCAAAATTGGCACTGGCTCCAACACTAAAATGGTTGAAGATTTTAAAATTGGTACTCACAGGAATACTGTGTCGCATACCAGCAAGTGCATCATCAAACATTTCACTTTTCCCAAATAACGAATCAGTAGTGTTTATGCGATATTCTCCACGTGTATTGAGTTGAAAATTCACATTTTGAATAGCTCCTTGTTTACTTCCTGTTTTGGGTGCAAAGGGAAAAACTCTGCTCATTGAAGCCTGTAATGTTGGCAGAGTAAGGTTTATTTGTTCTGTATTTGTATTTTGTGAATGTGTAGCTGTTAAGCTCAAATTCACTTGTGGCTCACCTTGAAAGCTTTTAGAATAGGATACAGATGAAGCCAAAGTGTTATTTAAGAAGTTTGCCTGATTAATTTGATTAACAGATTGTTGGTAATACTGGCTACTCCCTAAGTTAACCGAAGCAGAAAATCTAGAATTTGGATTAGCCTTTGCATCTTGACTGTGAGACCACCTTATGTTATAAATAGTCCGTTGTGCAAAATCAGGAAAACCTCGCTCACTTGTCAATAAGTTTTCGTATCTAAAAGCAGCATTACCGTTAAACTTATAGCGGACTTTATAATTGGTCTCAAATCGTAAACCGTAACTTCCGTTGGTATAATAATCACCCAAAGCTGCTAAATCAAAATAATCGCTTATAGCAAAATAATACCCTCCGTTTTGAAGAAAATAACCACGATCGTTACCTGTGTCTTCTCCAAAGGATGGTAAAATGATTCCTGAAGTCTGTTTTTTTGACATTGGAAAAAAAGCAAACGGTAAAGCAATAGGTGTGGGTACTCCATAAATTTCCATATATGTTGGTCCAACTACAACTTTTCCGTCAGGTACAAACTTCATTTTAGACGTTATAAATTGGTATTCTGGGTCATCTAAATTCTCGGCAGTCGTAAACCTCGCATTAGCCATAAAATAAGTAGAATCATTTTCCCTCTTTGTTTTAGGGGACACAACATTAAACCCTTGCTGTTCAGTAACAGAATTAAATACTAACGCTTTTTTAGAATCAGTATTAAAAATAATAGAATCGGGTTCTATTACATTTGAACCTTGCGTAAACACAGGTTTTTGCGAGTAACCTGTAGAATCTTTCATTCGACCTGCGTAAACCAAGCTTTTTCCATAATCTATCACCATAACACCAGCAGTAATTTCCATGTCTTGGTATTTTACCATGGCTTCATTATAGAGATAAATTCTTTGTTTTATAATATTTGTAACCACAGAATCTGCTGCTTTGTAAGTAACAATATCCTTTAGGAATTCATCATTTTTTGTTGAATCTTGTTGGGTAGAATCAACTTGTTTTATGTTAATAGGTGTTTTGAGAAGGGAATCTACACTAACCGTCGCCGAATCTATTTTTTGACTGGGAGGAATTTCAATAGGCTTTTCGGGTAAGTCTTGAGCGAAGCCAAAAGTGTTGATAAACACTGTAAAACTCAAGGTAAAAAGTATGTAAAGACAGTTTGTACGCAATCCTTTTAAATGTATTTTTGTAAAACTATGGCTCGGTTTTTGAAACGCCAAAATTACATATATTTTTTTGTGATTATTTTATTAAAACAATAAAGTTTAAAAATACGCTTTAAAGTATTGATAAGCTGTAACAATAAGAGCTAATAAACCGTTATATTAAATATGCAAACGACATACAAACATAGAATAGTATTAATACTGTTTACATTTATCACTTCTTTAACATTACCATTAACTACACATGCCCAAGAGGATAAATTTGTTGTGGTAATAGATGCTGGTCATGGAGGGAAAGATCCAGGGAGACCGACAAGCAATGGTTATAAGGAAAAAGATATTGCTTTAAAAATAGCTTTAAAAGTAGGAGAGGAACTTGAAAATAATAAAAAATTTAAAATAATATATACACGAAAAACAGATGTTTTTTTAGAACTATATGAACGCTCAGCAATTGCCAATAAGGCAGATGCAGATTTATTTGTATCTATTCATTGCAATGCACATCACTCACAGGCTTATGGTACTGAAACTTATGTTTTGGGAGCTAAAAACTCAGAAAGAAATATGAACATAGCTAAGGCTGAGAACGAGGTGATTTTCTTGGAAGATAACTACAAAGAAAATTATGCGGGTTTTGATCCCAGTTCGCCAGAATCTTCAATTGCTATTGGAATTGAACAAGAAATATATGTAGAGCAAAGTATCATTTTGGCTCGTAAAGTTGAAGATAATTTTGCGGGAAAGCTTAAAAGGAAGAGTAGAGGTATCAAACAAATAAGCCTTTGGGTTTTGCACAATACATACATGCCCAGTGTGTTGATTGAAACCGGTTTTATAACCAATAAAAATGAAGGAGCATTCTTGAATTCAAAAAATGGACAAACTAAAATTGCTAATGCCATTAAAGATGCCATTGTAGATTACAAAAAAGAAATAGACCTAAATGTGGGTAGTCACATAATGGGTATAGATACCAAAACAACAGGTGCGTTAGAGGGTATTCCTTTGGTTTATAAAGGTATTATTTTTAAAGTGCAAATAGCTGCGAGTTCAAAGGATTTAGAACCCAAATCCTATAATTTTAATGGGTTGACAGATATAAGCAAGTCTAAAGTTGGTGGGCTTTATAAATATTATTTTGGAAGTACTTCAGACTATAACGAAGCACAAAAACTTCAAGAAAGTGCAAAAAACAAAGGTTATAAACTGTCTCTTATACACATCTCCGAGCCCACGAGACCGAGGCTGATCTCG
>CAJXVG010000215.1 GCA_913061495.1 uncultured Winogradskyella sp. | reverse complement strand
GCTCGGAGATGTGTATAAGAGACAGCTTAAAAGTGATATTACAAATAGTACAAGAAAAACGAAGAATAGAATTTTAGCTATTCCTGCTGATGCTCCTGCTATGCCACCAAATCCTAAGATTCCGGCTATTATTGCTATAATTATAAATGTGATTGTCCATCGTAACATAATTTCTTGGTTTTATGGTTAATTACCATTGACATTCAATGATTTATTATAAATATCGGATTTAATGAGCTACAACTTTAGCTCTTTAAGGATTAGTTATAACTCATTTAAGTCCTGATAAAATTATTTTATTCTTCTTCTCTTGAAGAGGTATCCTCTTTAGAAGATTGATTACCACCAATTTTTTCCATACTTAACTTATTGTCAAACTGAAGTGTCCTAATTGGGAATGGAATATTGATATCTTCGTTGTCGTAAGCCTTTTTAATTGCCATTATGGCTTTATTTCTTGCTGTATGTTCGTGAATTTTCGTGGTTCCGTTAATCCAGAATCTACACATGTAATTAATTGAACTTCCACCAAATTCAGTAAAGAAAAATTCAACATCTTTATCTAAATCTTCTTCATTAAAAGCATTAGAGATTGCTTTTTTAGTTAGTTGTTCCACTTTTTCTAAATCAGACTCATAACCTACACCACATTCTATGGTCACTCTCATTATATTGGTTAAGGAATAGTTTTTTAAAGGACTGTCTAAAATGGATTTGTTGGGTATTAAAACTACATTATTATCTGCCTCTTTGAGAGCAAAATTCTTTAAATTTATTTCTGTAATCTTACCAGAGTATCCATTAGTCTCCACCCAATTACCAATTTTAATGTTTTTTCTAAACGATAAAACAAGCCCAGCGAAAGTATTAGCTAAAGTGCCTTGTAGCGCTAAACCAATAGCCAAACCAACAACACCAGCACCCGCTAATAAAGAGGTCAATGCTTTGCCTAAGTTGAGTATTCCTAAGGCAACAAACAAGCCTAAGGCAACTACAATGACTGCTGTTACTCTGGATATTGCACTTTTTATGGATTCTTCTTTTATTTTTCTGCCCAAAAGCCTACTCACCAATCTGCTCACATATTTAGATGCATAAAAGGCTGCAATCATAACCAATAAGGCAATAATAAAGTTGGGTATATTTTCAATTATTGCATTAAACCAACCTTTGAGTTTGTCCATAAGGTTGCCTAATGCTGTATTAAATTGCTCTTGCATAATTTATTTTTATTAATTAAAAGATTATAACTGTGAATTGATAAGAATTTTAAGAATCCTTATTCATGCTAGGCTCTTTTAATTGCGACGACGAATCTTGAATGAATGCATCTAGCATCCAACTGCTTTTTTCTAACTCTCTTATATAAGCTCCAATAAGATCTATCGTTCCTTCGTCTTCAGCATTTTCAGCTTTTCTAACCACTTTAGTCAATTGTTCTAATAACTTACCATGATTGCCTAAAATTGTAGATACCATTTCTTTATCTGTTTTTCTTGATGAAACTTCATCTATTGAAGATGTTTCTAAGTAATCCTTAAGATTACTCATAGGATGGTAGCGTAACGTTAGTATACGTTCTGCGATTTCATCAATTTTTATTTGGGCATCGGTATAAAGCTCTTCAAATTTATTATGAAGATCAAAGAAGTTTTCTCCTAAAATATTCCAGTGGAAATTTCTCAAATTTTGATAATAAACATGGTAATCTGCTAATAGTGTATTTAACTCTACTACTGTTGGCATTAATTTTTCGTCTTTAATATTTAAGTAATTCATATATGTTAAAGTTTTTAATATTGGTTTCCATTTAAGTTAGATGGTATTGAGTCATGAGGCAAGTTGGTTAACAGGGTTTAACGACATTTTAGTTTTATTAACATAAATTGTGTTAAGGATTGTACTGTTTTGTTAACCAATTTTAACAGTGTTGAGAGCTAATGAATAAATGTTAAAAATAAACTTGTGGGTTGAAAGAATTTTCACTATTATGCACTCGTTTTTAAAACTGATATAACATTTATGGGCAGACCAGCAACAAGACCAACAAAACTCAAAGATGGGTACTACATTGAAATAAGAAATAAAGGCGCTAAATCTGGCGTAAAACTTTACAGCCATTCTAAATTACAGATGCATCGTGCTATAAAAATGTATGAACAATCTAAAGAAGTTCTGATTTTAGGTGAATCGGTTAATGGAAAATTTGTAGATAAAGAACCTAAATTACATGTGGCAGAATAAGTAAAACTGCCAATTTTAAACTTATCATTATTATATATAGAGTATTTGCTGAATTTAAAATTTGGGTGAACAGATATTTTTTACTCTAAATTTAAGTGCATTTATTCAAAATTAACTGAATGTAAAATTAAACCAGATGCTGGAGCAATGTAATCCATAACCTCAGTGCTATCTGGTTTCAATGTGTTTTTAATATAATCTAACGTCACCTCTCCTCTACCTAATTTAATTAAACAGCCAAACATTAAACGAATCTGATTCCGCATAAAACCTTTACCAACAACTTTGAACACATAAGAGTGTTCCGGAAAGAAATTGGCAGTGTAAAGATTATTATCCATAATGTCTGAAGACATAATAGTTCTTATATACTCACCTTTATCGGTAGCTCTGTAACAGTAAGTCTTAAAATTATGTTCACCTTTAAAAAGCTTGGCGCCTTCTTTCATTAGATCAACATCTAAAGGTTCTAAAATAGTAGTAAGGATAGGAGCACAAAATGGATGGTTTTTTTTGCTTTCAGAAAAAACATAATGGTATTCTTTAAGCTTAGAATCTTGTATAATGTTAAACTCTTTGTCAACTTCTTCGATAGATAAGGCTCTAATATCTTGAGGTAAATTATGGTTAAATAACTCTAAAAAAGCCTCAAAATCTGTAATAGGTTCATTGTAAATAAACAACTCTAAAGCAGCCTCATTAGCAGAAACCATAGCATCTGTTCTACCTGCTCCTAAAGTTTTAAACTTAATATCCTTTAAAATAAATTTTAAGGTTCTATCAATCATAAGGTGAACAGTTTTTACATCTGGTTGCTTTTGCCAGCCATGAAACCTGTAGCCTAAATATTGAATTTTTATAAGGTAATAGTAGCGTTTATTAAACATGGTAGCAAGAACGTTATTTTATTGAAGATTCCAAAAGCAATGCTTATTTTTATGCTTCAAAATAAAATTATTGAAACAACTCTATCCATTCGATCCTTTATTGAAGCACCACCTCATAATAGGTTTACTATTAGCTGTTTGGGTGTTTGTCTTTCTGTATTTTACTGAACCTCTAGATGTTAATGAGTTGCGAGATAATGAAAAGCTTATTTATTTGCCAGGTTATGGCTTGGTTGCAGGTTTGTGCTATGTATTGTTTTTACCATTACAATACTTTTTATATAAAAACAACGACAGACTCTGGAGTATTTTAAGCGAATGTATATTTTTAATTATTTTTTCAATAATTTCTATAGCAATTGCGAGAAGTTACTATTTGTATGTGGTTGTGCTTGGTGAGCAAAACCCATACACGTTTGGTTATATGCTTACATCTATATTCTTACCAGCGCTTGCAACCATTTTACCAATAATCATTGTAGCGCGCTATGCTTTTGGAAAATACCATGAAAAGCGTTTAGATAATCAAAAAGTAGAAATTAAAGGCGAAGGTAATTATGAAGGCTTGCGATTGCACTTAAATGAAATTATTTGCATTCAATCCTCAGATAACTATATTGAAGTTAACTACATTTCTGGAAAGGATTTGAAAAAGACACTTATCCGAAATAAACTGTCCGCTATAGACGATCAATTTTCTGAATTGCTAAGAACGCATCGCTCCTATATTATTAATCCGTATCATTTTCAACGTTGGAAAACCGAAAATGGTAAACTATTTGTGAATTTAAATTACGATTTAAAAGTTCCAATTTCTAAAACTTACCAAAAGGATGTAAAAGTAGCAATACAATCGGCCACAAACTAACATCATTTCGCCCCAAACACCTGTTATTATTGGTTTAACAGTTATTTCATAATTATGTTTGCTTCAAGAAAGTTTAACACCAAAACACATTAATTATGAAATCTATTATCACATTAATTTCAATTTTATTTATTTCAACACTTAGTTTAAATGCCCAAAAGGAACAAAAAGAAGTTTTAATTGTAGGTACAATGCATACGGTTCCCAAAATTGTAAAGCATAGTTACAAACCAATGCTGCGTCGGGCTAAAAAATACAATCCTACTGCAATTTATGTAGAAAGCCCAAGAGGAAACGATACTTTAAGCTGGGAGTATCTTAAAGATGGTTGGTCTAAAAGTTACAAGGCATTCTATTATTTATCGGATTCTATAAGACGAGTATTTAATCCCGATTCTCAGAAATTCAATTCAATTTTGAATAAGGATTTTAATAAAATGTCTGATGAGAATTTAAATTTTATGCTGAATAGCTTTGCGTACAAAAGAGATAACGCTAATTACGAGTTTTATAGTTATATAAAAAAACATGGTGTAAATGGTTCTAATAAACCAACACGACATGAAGATGGTGATCTTACTTTTAAATTGGCTTTAAATAAAAACATTAAACTGCTCACATCTATGGACAATCAGCAAACTAATGGAGAGTACCATGAAGCCTGGGGAAAATGTTCAAAAGAAAGTAGAGAAAACGGGAACAATACCTGTCTCTTATACACATCTGACGCTGCCGACGA